>JBJERB010000016.1:0-4969 GCA_051882055.1 Oscillospiraceae bacterium | reverse complement strand
TACAGGAAAATTAATGTTTACTCATGGCTGTTCGTTTTAAACGGACAGCCTTTTTTGTTGCCTCATTGTGCATAAAAATTATGATAATCATTGCAATAAGGCAGAGTGTGGGGATCGTGTTGTTTGGCTGAACAACGATTTTTGCGTTGGCAACAGCTGCGGTAACAACTTCCGGTTTATAGAATCTTAAAATTAATGAGCATATAATTCCCGACAGAAATGATGATAAAATTCTTGATATGAAAAAATACTTGAGGGAATATGTTCTGCCGACTATGGCTTTTATTTGGATAAGAACGCATATGCCTCCGAAAGAGCATATTCCGGCAACATACGGGATCAGCGAAATGCTGTTCCCCGAAAGTTCAGACAAATTTGAAATTTCAAGAACAGATTTTATAAGAATTAATTGATTGTCCGATAGCCCTGAGGATTTTAATATGTTGAAAAAACCGTTAGAGTCAAGAAGTGAGATGATTACAGAAAAGAAAATGATTGTAGTACATATTATAAACATTGATTTCCCGGCAGAAATAACCGAATTAACAATACAGTCGGAATCAAGTGAAACAGACTGTTTTTCCGGTGTATATTTCGGCTTTATAATTCTATTGAGAATTACGGCAATCAAGGTGTTTGATATGATTGCAGATGTGAATATTATAAGACCGATTTTGCTGCTGCTGAATACGGTAAGTCCGATGGCTCCGGTAAAAAAGGCCGGACCTCCTCCATAACAAAAGCAGTTTAAAACTGAGGCGGTTTTACTGCTGATTTTATGTTCTTCTGTCATCTGCACCAAAAGCTTTGCACCTATTGGATAGCCGGATATATTGCCCATTAAAAAGATAAAAAACAGCTCGTTTGGCATTTTAAATATATATTTTGATAAGGGGTAAAAAGGCTTTGAAATATAAATATAAATTTTGCTCCCGATTATTATTCCCGAAAACGCCATAAAGGCAAAAAGCGACGGTATTATAACGTTGATACACCTTTGAACCGATAATATTATATCACTATGTATAAACTGTTGGTCTCTGATTAGTAAAATACAGCACCATATAAGGAGTGCGGCAAGTATATATGCCGTTAATTCATCAATAATTCTTTTTATCATTTGTTATACCTCCGTTTACATAAGTATATGTCCGGTAAATTGATAATATAATATATAAAACTTAATCAATGGCAAAAGCGGAAATCCTTTAATTGCTTAGTAACATATTTTGCGATTTTAGGAGAAAGGATAAGTTTTGCCGTGGAAAATATCCAAAGGAGCATTATAACAACAATGGAGAGAGAGCATGATAAACTAAACCATAAGGGCAGGGCAAAGGAGATTATGTGTCTTAATTCTCATATAACCATACTGGATAACTCTGTTGCCGTAATTGAAAACTGCAAGCAAATTATTGAATGTAATGAGATTATGACTAAAGTCATGACAAAAAATTTTGAAATTGAAGTTTGGGGTACTGACTTATCTTTGAGCAATTTTTGCTCAGACTGTGTTGAAGTCAGAGGGAAAATCAATTCCATTAATATTATGTCGAGAAAATCAAAGGAGTAGTATTCATGACATTTGGAAATGTAAAACTTCAGGTTATCGGGGATAATTATTCAAGGTTTTATAAAGAAATGCTTCTACGCCATTTGCCCTGTAACGATATAAGAGAAATAAAGGGAGTTCTTACTTTTAATATTTCGGTGGAATATCTTAAAGAAATAAAAGCACTGCTTCAGGAGTTAAACTTTGAATACAGAATATTAAAAAAGAGAGGCATATTTCTGAAAGTATTAAGGCTGCTTAGACATAAAGGCATAATATTGGGGGCATTAGCGGTATTGATAGCTTGCATTGTATTGTCAAACTTTGTTTTCAGGTTTAATATACTATGCGACAGCGAGGAAACCAAAGAAGCAATATTGGCGGTGTTAAATGAAAACGGTGTTGAACCGGGAAGCTATATACCGTCTTTGAATCTTGTGTACCTTGAAAGAGAGTTAAAGCAAAAGGTGGAGGATATTTCATGGGCGGGGATTTCTGTAAGCGGTTCAACGCTTACTATAGATATTGTAAAAAACATTCCTGAACCTGAAAGCAGAAAAATAAGACTGCCTTGTAATTTAATCGCCACATGCGACGCAGTAATTGATAAAATAGAACTTTACGACGGACAGCTCATGACAACAGTAGGAAGTGCTGTTACCAAAGGAGATGTTATTGTCAGCGGTACGGTTGTAAATGAGAATATAAGTTACGAGGACGGTAAAGAAATTAAGGATATTGATACAAAATATGTACGATCTCTTGCAAATATATACGGAACTTTTGAAAAAACGGTAGTTATAAATCAGCCTTATTCTGATACAAAGAAAACAGTATCGGATAACGTCATAAAAAAGAGATATCTTAAAATTTTTGATTTGCAGATTCCACTGTTTCTCTCTATTCCTGAGGGTAATTATGAGAGCAGTTCCCAATATAATGGAATTGTTATTTTCGGGAAAGATATTCCCGTAGGGATAAATACAGTATCTTTTAGTGAATATTCTTTCACGGAGAATAAATATACGGAAAAAGAGACCGAACAAATGGCTGCTGAGAAGCTGAAAAAGTATGAAAAGAATTATTTTGGGGATTATGAAATCAAAGATGTCAAAACTAATGAGAGAAAGACTGAAGAAGGAATTGTACTGACAGCAGTTTATACACTTTATGGTGAAATAGCAAAAGAAGCAGAATTTTTTATAGAAAAGTAAAAACTTTTGTAAAAAACTACTTAAAGCCATTGAAATTTATTTGTTTGTGTGATATACTAAAAATAGTATTGTGGAATAGGAAGTTGTAATTTATGATAGAAAAAACTTTGAATGTTGACAGAATGGAACTTATATTGAATTTGTTCGGAAACTATGATGAAAATGTCAATCTTATTCAAAGAGAATATAATGTTGTTATTCTCAGCAGGGGCGGAGATATTAAAATTACCGGTGAAGAAGAGAATGTTTATTATGCTTCCAAAGCCATCGAGGCTCTTATATCTCTTGCCAACAAGGGAGAAAATATCAATGAACAGAATATAAGATACGTGTTTTCTCTTGTCAAAGAGGGCAATCAACATGAAATTAAGAAACTGAGCGATGACGGTATCTGCGTTACAATGAGCGGTAAAATCGTTAAGCCCAAAACATTGGGACAAAAAAGATATGTTGACGCAATCAGGAATAAAACTATTGTTATAGGAGTCGGGCCTGCGGGAACAGGTAAGACATATTTGTCTGTTGCAATGGCTGTTAAAGCGTTCAGAGCACATGAGGTAAATAAAATTATCCTTACACGTCCCGCTGTGGAAGCCGGAGAGAAACTGGGCTTTCTTCCCGGTGACTTGCAGAACAAGGTTGATCCATATCTCAGACCTCTTTATGACGCATTGTTTGATATGCTGGGACCGGAAACTTTTGCAAAGCAGCAGGAAAGAGGCTGTATTGAAGTGGCTCCGCTGGCATATATGAGAGGACGAACTCTTGATGATGCATTTATTATTCTTGACGAAGCACAGAATACTACTCCGGAACAGATGAAAATGTTTCTGACAAGACTTGGATTCAATTCAAAGATAGTAATTACAGGGGATATTACTCAGATAGATTTGCCTGACACAAGAAAATCGGGCCTTATAGAGGCAATGAAAGTTTTGAAGAATATTGAAGACATTTCAATAAATAAATTTACAGATAAAGATGTTGTAAGACATAAATTAGTACAAGACATTATTCGTGCATATGAAAAGTATCACGAGAGGGGAAGTGCGGCTAACCATGGGAAAGGCTAAAGTATTAATTACTAATAATCAGAACGAAATCAAGATACCGGTAGGTATCAGAATGCTTATCAGAAGATGCTGTCATGCCGTGGCTGTGTCTGAGAATTTTGAAAAAGATTTTGAAGTCAGCGTATCTTTTGTAGACAACGATGAAATACACAAGTTAAACAAGCAATTCAGAAACATAGATCGTCCGACAGATGTGCTTTCATTTCCTTTAGGGGAAAATGGGGTTTATGATATTAACAATGAGACAGGAGCTTGCTTGCTGGGTGACATAGTTATTTCCATTGAAACAGCACTTAAACAAGCGGAGATTTACGGACATTCACTGGAACGGGAGATTGGTTTTCTGACGGTTCATTCCATGCTTCACCTTTTGGGCTACGATCATGAGGAAGGCAAGCTTCAGGAAAGAATTATGCGTGAGAAAGAGGAATCAATTCTTGGAAACTTAGGTATTTCAAGAGATGTAACTTTTGTAATTGACGAACATGAACATAAAGAATAACATAAAAAGATTTATAAAAAGCTTTTGGTATGCTTTCAAAGGTATAATATTTTGTCTTAAAGCCGAAAGAAATATGCGTGTTCATTTTTGTGCTGCGTTTTATGTGATCATATTCATGAGATTTTATGAATTGACCGGTTGTGAAAAGGCAATGATATATGGAACTATTGGATTGGTAATTGCCTTGGAGTGTGTAAATACAGCTATAGAATCAACCGTTGATTTATATTCGACAGAACACTCTGTCCTTGCAATGATAGCAAAAGATACTGCGGCAGCGGCTGTACTTTGTGCGGCAGTGGCATCTGTAGCAATAGGGATTAGTATCTTTTGGGACGTAGAAGTATTCAAAAACATTTTCATGTATTTTTCAGAAAATATTTTTTCGCTTATAGCGTTAATTGTCTCGATGATTTTATGGTTTTTATTTATTTTTTCTACTAAAAAGGTTTCAAAATCCGAAATCAAACCAAAAAGAACTATTAACCGGTAATTAATAAATTATCGGTTATTTTTATAAACAATTTGAAAAACTACTTGATTTTTTAATTCTTATAGTGTATAATATATTAGTAATTTTTATTAACGGAGACGTATCGAAGTGGTCATAACGGGGCTGACTCGAAAT
>JBJERB010000015.1:0-22453 GCA_051882055.1 Oscillospiraceae bacterium | reverse complement strand
TGGAGCTGCTAACCGGGATCGAACCGGTGACCTCGTCCTTACCAAGGACGTGCTCTGCCTACTGAGCCATAGCAGCATTACAGTTAATTATTATACATCAATCATCTCAATTTGTCAAGTCCCATTTGATTTTAAAGCAATAAATTTTGCAAAAAAAACTCAAAGCAAAACCTTTCAGGAATTGCTCTGAGTTTTCTGTTTCTACTTTGCAACTATGTTTATAAGCTTGCCCTTGACATAAATTTCTTTGATAATATTTTTGCCGTCAATGGCTTTTTCAACGTTTTCGTCGGCTTTTGCCATAGCCATTGCTTCGCTCTGTTCAATATCAATCGGAACATTAAGCCTGCATTTGATCTTACCGTTGACCTGACATACAATCTCAACAGTATCATCAATAGTTTTATCTTTATCGTAGGTTGGCCACTTTTCATAAGCAATAGTATAAGTATGTCCCAGCAATGACCATATTTCCTCGCCTATATGCGGACAGATACAGGAGAGCATTTTAATAAGACCTTCAGCATATTCTCTCGGACATTTGCCTTCCTTATATACTGCATTTACAAAAATCATCATCTGAGAAATTGCTGTATTAAATGCAAGCTTCTCAAAATCCTCTGTAACTTTCTTGACAGTCTTATGATACACCTTTTCGAGGGACTTAATTTTATCATCAACTATGTTTTCAGGCTCTGTGAAAAATGCCCATACACGGTTAAGGAATCTCCTTGCACCCTCAACGCCCTGATTGCTCCACGGTTTTGACACTTCAAGAGGTCCCATAAACATTTCATAGAGACGCAGTGTATCGGCACCGTAATCACGCACAATATCACTTGGATTTATTACATATTCAGGGTATCTCTTACCCATTTTTATACCGTTTGAGCCAAGAATCATGCCTTGATGAACAAGCTTCTTGAAAGGCTCTTTTGTCGGAACAAGCCCCTTATTATAGAGATATCTGTTCCATATCCTCGAATACATAAGATGACCTACTGCATGTTCAGGTCCTCCTATATAAAGATCTACAGGCATCCAATGCTTCAAAAGCTCCTGATTGGCAAATTCATCATCATTGTTTGGATCAATGTATCGTAAATAATACCAGCTTGAGCCTGCCGAACCCGGCATAGTAGATGTTTCTCTTGTGCCTTTAACACCGTTTTTATCATATTTCTTCCACTCGGTCGCATTTTCAAGAGGAGCTTTTCCGTTTTCACCCTTATAGTTTTCAAGTTCGGGAAGAACAAGGGGCAGCTCTTCATCGTCAAGCACATATATTTTACCGTCGTCGCCGTGAACAACAGGAACAGGCTCTCCCCAATAACGCTGTCTTGCAAAAATCCATTCTCTGAAATGATAATTTACAGTTCTCTTTGCAACACCCATTTTTTCAAG
The DNA here is from genome assembly GCA_051882055.1 of Oscillospiraceae bacterium. Taxonomy (GTDB): domain Bacteria; phylum Bacillota; class Clostridia; order Oscillospirales; family Ruminococcaceae; genus FB2012. The sequence continues at coordinate 21,049 of JBJERB010000015.1, read as the reverse complement.
CTTTGAAGTAATAGCTTCCTTAGCTTCTTCAACTGTCATTCCTGTAAATTCATCTGAATTTACAAGCTTATATCCCTTTCCGAGATAATCGCCCTTCTCAAATGCCTTTTCCGAAACATCAACATGACCGAGCTTTTCATCACCGTCAATTACCTGAATCATATCAATATTATGTGCAACGGCATATTCAAAGTCACGCTGATCGTGGGACGGAACAGCCATTACCGCACCGGTACCATAGCTTGCAAGAACGAAATCACCGATAAACATTCTTACTTCCTTATTATTTACCGGATTAATACAGGTAACGCCTTTAAGTTCACAGCCGGACTTAGTCTTATTAAGCTCCGTTCTGTCCATATCGTTTTTCTTGAGAGTTTCATTTATATATGCCAAAACCTCGTCTTTATTTTCAATTCTCGGCATTAGCTGTTTTACTATTTCTCCGTCAGGAGCAAGAACCATAAACGTAATACCGTAAATTGTTTCAATACAAGTTGTGAAGATAGAAAACTCTCCGCCGCCTACAATTTCAAACTTAACTTCAACACCGGTAGACTTTCCTATCCAGTTTTTCTGCATAAGCTTTGTGGATTCGGGCCAATCGATCTCATCAAGACCTTCAAGAAGCTCTTCGGCAAATGCAGGCTGATTGATTACCCATTGTTTCATATTCTTTCTTACAACGGGATATCCGCCACGTTCCGATTTACCGTCAATGACCTCGTCATTTGAAAGCACTGTACCCAGTTCCTCACACCAGTTTACAGGCATATCAATATACTGTGCATAGCCGTCAAGATACAGTTGTTTAAAAATCCACTGCGTCCATTTATAGAATTTAGGGTCGCTGGTTGCAAGCATCTTGCTCCAGTCGTAGTCAAATCCCAGTTCTTTAAGCTGTTTTGAGAAAGTTTTAATATTCTCCTGTGTAAATCCATTGGGATGATTACCGGTATTAACTGCATACTGTTCGGCGGGCAAACCAAAAGAGTCATATCCCATTGGATGAAGCACATTATACCCCTGCATTCTCTTCATTCTGGAAACGATATCGGTAGCTGTATATCCCTCAGGATGACCTGCATGCAAGCCCACTCCCGACGGATACGGGAACATATCCAGAACATAATACTTAGGCTTGGAAAAATCCCAGACATCTGTCTTGAATGTTTCATGCTCCTCCCAATAAGCCTGCCACTTCTTTTCAATCTCTTTATGATTATACTTATTCATTGTCTATCAATCCTTTTTTGAAATTCAATTAGTCCTTAAGGCAATACCGCATGGTTTTGTCGTGCAGATGCACAGTCAGATTTTCCGGCAGATTGCATAAAAAGCTCGCAGGCATACTAACGTATGTCAAGAGATTTTTGTGTGATATGACGAAAAATATGCAAGCAGATGCGCGGCAAAGGCGACAGCCGCTAATTGTGCGGAGTTGCCTTAATATATTCCTCAATATCGCACTGCTCGCCGTCAGCCCAAAGTCTTTCAAGTTTATAATAATCTCTTGTTTCCTTATAAAAAACATGAACCACAATATCGCCGTAATCAAGAACAATCCAAGTTGAATCAGCATAGCCCTCGGTTCGTATAGGCTCGATTCCCTGCTGTTTCAGTTTGAATTCAACCTCGTCGGCAATGGCTCTGGTCTGTGTTGTGGAGCTTCCGTTTGCTATTACAAAATAATCCGCAACAATTGTCAAATCTTTTATTCCAATAAGCTTTATTTCCTCAGCAAGTTTTGAATCCATTGCTTTTATAATGGTTTTAAGCATATCATTCTGAGATATTTTACTCATAAACAGCCTCCAATCTATTTTTTTGCCCACACGGCAAAATCATTATATGCTTCGAGTGTGGAAACGGGAATAGTATTTCCCTTTCCCACCGAATCTGTTATTGAAAATTTAAGTGCTTCAAACATTGCCTTTTCAAGACTCTGTTCGCTATATTTTCTCATTTTTTTTACGTCTTTATAATCCCTGTCATCTGAAATAAGATCCGCCAGATATATAATTTGCTCCAGCTGGGACATATCCTTACAGGCGACGGTATGATAACGGATCGCCCGTATTATTTCCGGATTATGAATATCAAACAGTGTCTGAATCAGCTCAGCCCCTGCAACAGCATGATACAAAGCCGTAGTATTCCTTTCAATCTCACTTACGTCAAGCTCCGATTTTTCCACCAGCTCACGCTGTTCCTTTACAGGCATTTCTTTAGCCGTATCATGAAGCAGACCTGCAACATAAGCATTATCCTTATCACAATCGTATCTTTCCGCCAGTTTAACGGCGGCATTTGCTACATTTACCGAATGATTATATCTTTTCTTAGACAAATTGTTTTTCAGGTATTCTTTATATTTTCCTACTGTTTTCTTATCTAACACTTATTAACCTCACAAATACAACTTATTATCCGATATATATTGTACAACATTTTTATCCAAATAGCAAGAGCAATCTTCATGGTTTTTCAGCTTTTCCCTGATTTGAGAAGAGGATATTTCAAAAGGTTCACGTTTAAGCACTATGACCTCTCCACCCTTTTTCACAAGATTCCGGGCATAATTATTAAGCTTGTCCGCAGTCACTTTATTTTCCCTTGAAATACAGATCAATGTCGCCAATGACAGTATTTCTTCATAGCAATACCAGCTTTCAAATGAAAGAAGCATATCGCTTCCCATTATGAAAAAAAGCTTGTCGTCAGGAAAAAGCTCATGAAAATGCCTCAGTGTATAAACAGAATAACTTTTCCCGCTCTGTTTCAGCTCCCAGTCGGAAACCTCGGCATTTTTCACTTTTTCAAATGCCAATCTGCACATATTATATCTATCCTTGCCGGAAGCAAGGTTGTCAGCCTGTTTATGGGGCGGTATCCTATCAGGCAAGACGATAACTTTTTTAAAATCCACCGCTTCGCCAACGCTTTCAAGCAATCTTACATGCCCTTTATGAACAGGATTAAAAGTGCCTCCGAAAATTCCTATATTGCCCATTACTTATTTTTAAGCCTTATCACAGGCTCTTTTTCATTACGCTTATATAATATTGCCTTAGAACCGATAACCTGCACTACTTCAGCGTTTATTTTTTCCGATATTTCCACAGCTGCTTCCTTAGCAGTATAAAGTGAATTATCAAGCACCTTTATTTTCACAAGCTCATGTACTCTAAGATAATCGTCAATCTGTGCTGTCTGAGCGTCGTTTACTCCGCCTTTGCCCACCTGAAACACAGGTTCAAGAGAATTTGCAAGTGCTTTAAGCTCCGCTCTCTGTTTTGGTGTAATCATACATTTATTCCTTTCTTACTTTTTCAGCTGTTCAATCAATGCTTTTAAAGCATTTGCTCTATGTGAGACTGAATTCTTCACATCGGGAGATACTTGTGCAAAGCTCTTATCCCCATACATAAACACAGGGTCATATCCGAAACCGTTTTCACCCACAGATTCATATCCGATTTTGCCCTCGCATTTTCCCTCAACGGAAAACTCCTCGCCGTTTGCCTTAATAAAATGAATACAGCAGATAAATCTTGCCGTCCTTTTATCATCGGGAACATTTCTCATCTTTTCAAGGAGCAAAGCCGTTCTCTCGGCATCTGTTGAAAGTCCGCCGTATCGTGCGGAATACACACCCGGCTCGCCGTTCACTGCGTCCACCACCAGACCGCTGTCATCGGCAAGCACGGCACAGTCAGATTTGATTTTACGGATAGCTCTCGCTTTTAAAGCCGAATTTTCCGCAAATGTAGTACCCGTCTCTTCCACTTCGATATTTACCCCTGCCTCGCTCTGGGAAACAACATCATATCCCAACGGGGACAAAAGCTGTCTGAACTCTCTTATTTTACCCTTATTATTACTTGCTATAATCAGTTTCATTTATTTCTCCTACTCAAACAAAGCTTCAACAAAATCATGGGTATTAAACGGCTGGATATCCTCGATCTTTTCTCCCACCGTAACCAGTTTCACAGGCACCTTTAAATCATCCGAAATACTGATAATTATTCCGCCCTTAGCGGTACCGTCCAGCTTAGTAAGAATAATACCTGTAATATCGGCAACCTCATTAAATTGCTTTGCCTGATTGACCGCATTCTGTCCGGTGGTGGCGTCCAGTGCCAGAAGCACTTCAAGAGCACAGCCCTCCGCCTGCTGGTGAACGATCCTCGATATTTTGCGAAGCTCGTCCATAAGGTTTTTCTTATTATGAAGTCTTCCGGCAGTATCGCATATAACCACGTCTGCTTTTCTTGCTTTAGCCGCCGTAAGTGCGTCAAATACAACCGCCGCCGGGTCTGAACCTTCATTATGCTTGATTATATCTACTCCCGCTCTTTCGGTCCACACCTCAAGCTGGTCTATTGCAGCGGCTCTGAAAGTATCTGCAGCGGCAACGATAACCTTTTTTCCTTCGTTTTTCAGTTGGTAAGCAAGCTTTCCGATAGTAGTGGTTTTTCCCACGCCGTTTACTCCGATAACCAGAATTACCGATGGAGTTGTGGACAAATCAAGAGGCTGTTCTTCACCCAGCATATCGGAAATGACTTCCTTTAGCATATCCTTTATCATAGCAGGCTCTTTAACGCCCTGTTTCTTAACTCTGTCTCTAAGCTCGTCACATATTTTAACGGAAGTTCCCACGCCGATATCGCACATAATCAGCGTTTCTTCCAGCTCTTCAAACAAATCTTCGTCTATTTTTGTAAATGAATTAAGCAGGCTTTCGATTTTTCCCATCATGGAATCTTTCGTCTTTTTCAAACCCACTTTTAATTTTTCAAAAAAGCCCATTATGTTTCTCCTTTAGCATCATAATCACAGTAACACTATTTTGCAATATCTATTCAAATTTCATCTGCTTTGTATCAGCCATATCCATTTTCAACAACTTTGAAACTCCGTCCTCCTGCATGGTCACTCCATAGAGGATATCGGCTTCTTCCATAGTACCACGTCTATGAGTAATTGTGATAAACTGAGTTGTATCGGTGAATTTATGTAGATACTGAGCATATTTAGTTACATTAACATCATCCAGTGCTGCTTCGATTTCGTCAAGTATGCAAAACGGTGAGGGCCGCACTTTAAGTATGGAAAAATAAATTGCAACAGCGACAAACGCCTGCTCGCCTCCCGAAAGGGACATAAGATTCTTTATTACCTTTCCCGGCGGCTCAACGATTATATCAATTCCGCATTCAAGGACATTATCCGGATCGGAAAGAACCAGTTCTCCATGACCTCCGCCAAACAGCTCCGAAAAGATTTTCTTGAAATTATCATTGATTTTCTCAAAGCTCTCAGTAAAAATTTCCTTCATATTTTCGGTAAGATTTGCAATCAGTTCTTCCAGTTCCGCTTTTGATTTCAGCACATCGCCCAACTGAGAAGTCATAAACTCATATCTTTCCGACACTTCTGCATATTCCTCAATAGCTCCGAGATTTACATTGCCAAGAGCTTTGATTTTTCCACGAAGTTCAGTCAGCTTTCTATTTGCCTCGGCAATATTTTCAAGATCAGACGCCCGATCTGCCACATCGGTTCTTGTAAGCTGGTATTCGTCCCAAAGCTGTCCTGTCAGCTTATCAAAATCAGCGGTTACGGCATTTTTCCTCTCAGAAGCCCTTGTTATTTCACCTGACAAAGTTTCCTTTTCTTCCATTTTAATTTTCTGCTTTGAACGCAGAAGATTAGCCTGTTTGTCATACTCAAGATGCCTTGCCTGTGCCGCCCGGATCTGCTTTTCAATTTGTTTTACTGCGTCGCCGGTTCCCTGCATTTTTGCATGAATATCCTCAATAGCCTTCTTCTTATGGCCTATATTCTTTTCATGCTCAAGGATTTTTTCTTCCAGCTTTCCGCTGTCATCGTTATTGCTTTCGATGGTAGCAATAAGCTGTTCTATTGAAAGCCTGCAAGCTTCCTTATCTTTAGAAAGTCCAACAGATTTCAGCCTAAGCTCGGCAAGCTCCTCCAAAAGCATTTCTCTGTTCTGTTTAAGCTCGATTTGTCTATTCTGTGAAAGTGCAAGCTCCGCTTCGCCGTCTACTATTTTTTTATCAATATCCGCCAGATTTTTTACCGCATTATCAAGCTCCGTTTTAGTTTGCAACAGCTTTGATTTATGAGCTTCAATACTCATATCCACATCATCAAGCTGATTTTCATACTGTGTTCTGATTTCAGAAGCCCGCTTGATTTCCATTTCCAATTTTAAAAGCTCATTATTTATATTTGCAATCTGTTCCTTAACCCCTTCGATATCCGCTGAAATCTTTGAAGTTTCCTGACCCAGTGATTCACTGTTTTCTTTAAGCCTGTCGTATTCAGCTTTAAGCCGTGAATTTACCTTTTCAAGGGATTCTATTTCATTCTTTCGGGTAAGTATTCCCGTTGTTTTGGAAACGCTTCCTCCGGTAAAAGAGCCTCCCGCATTGATAACCTGACCGTCAAGAGTTACGATACGGAATTTATATCCGTATTTTTTGGCAATAACCGTTGCAAGGTCAATATCCTCTGCAACGCATATTCTTCCCAAAAGCCAATTAATAACTCCTTTGAATTTTTCGTCTGCATGAACCAGATCTCCTGCAAGAGCCACAAATCCCTCTTCATTTTCAAGATCCTTATCAAGCCTTGTTCCCTTAACTGAGGTCAATGGAAGAAAAGTCGCTCTTCCTGCATTGGCTTCTTTAAGCAGTCTTATTCCTCTTTTAGCGGTATCTTCGTTATCAACCACAATATTCTGCAATGCTCCGCCCAGAGCTGTTTCCACAGCAACCGAATATTTCTGCTCAACGGAAATTATCTGTGCCACAGAGCCGTATACTCCGCTCAGTCTGCCCTGCTTTGAAGCTTTTACAATATGCTTAACGCTATAAGCAAAGCCCTCCATGGAGTTTTCCAGATCCCTGAGCAGATTCAGCTTCTGGGTATTCTCTCTCAGGCTGATATCATTTTGTGAAAACTGTTCCTTTATTTTATCCAGTTTTTCAGCCCTTGCCTTATACAGCTTTTCAAAACCGGCAAGGCGGTTATTGTTGTCATTCAGTTTTTCCTCTAAATCCTGTTTACTTGATCTTAGCTTTTTAAGCTCTTTTGAGACAAAATTCTCTTTTTCTTCAAGTTCCTTTTGGTTATCGCAATCCTTTTCCAAAGCCTGCTCCAACTCGGCAATCGTATTTTTACACGTTTCCACAGCAAAGCTTTGCTCGGACTTTTTCAGATACAGATTATTAAGCTCTGCATTTGAATCTGAAAGATTTTTATCATATTCATCGGAAATACTTTGTATTTTTCCGAATTCTTTTTCCCGACTATCAATTTTTTCCGAAAACTCATCAAACTTAGTATTAAGCTCAGTCATCTCACTACGGCGTTTTTCAAGCTCGGTTTCAAGAAAATATTTTGAGCTTCTCGACTGCTCAATCTGCTCCCGGAGCTGTAAAATCCCGTCCTCAAGGTGCTTGATATCATTTTCAAGCACTGCTATATCTGCCCCCGATTTAGATTTTCCCAGCTCAATTTCATGTATTTCTTCTTTAAGCCCGTCAACCCGCTGTGATTCTTCAGCACTCTTGGCAAAGGAATCTTCAATATCATTTTCAAGGCTTTCAAGCTCTTCTGACATGACAGAATACTGCTCATTAAGGATTTTCAGCTTTTCTTCATAGTCCCTGAGTTCTCCCACATACTTTTCCAGCTTATACGCCCAAACGGAAATCTCAAGCTCGCTCTTCTCATTATCCAGCACTCTGAACTGCTTAGCCTTTTCCGCCTGTTTCTGTAAAGGGCCTATCCTGCTTTCAAGTTCACCTAAAATATCGTTAAGCCTTGAAATATTATCCTCTGCCGCCGCAAGCTTTCTCTCTGCCTCTGCTTTTTTATATCTGAATTTTGATATTCCTGCCGCTTCCTCAAAAATTTCACGGCGTTCGGTAGACTTACTGCTGACGATATCCGCAATTCTGCCCTGTCCGATAATTGAATATCCGTCTCTTCCGAGTCCTGTATCCATAAACAGCTCCACCACGTCTTTAAGACGCACATTGGCTCCGTTTATCATATATTCACTATCGCCGTTCCTGTACAATTTTCTGGACACAGATACTAAATCTGAATCTATTTCCAATGATCTGTCCTCGTTGTCAATAGTAAGGGTCACCTGGGCAAAGCCGGCTTTTGGACGGGTTTTGGTTCCAAGGAAAATAACGTCCTCCATTTTACCGCCACGCAGAGTTTTAGAAGACTGCTCCCCCATAACCCATCGCATAGCGTCGCCGATATTGGACTTTCCCGAGCCGTTTGGTCCGACTACCGCCGAAATACCTTTATTAAAATCAAGCTTTATTTTATCGGGAAAAGATTTAAACCCATGCAATTCAAGTGATTTTAAATACATTATAAACGTCCTTTTTTATACGAATTTCATCTTTTTCAAGACTGTCGTCCTGCTTTATATCTATTTTATAATTATTGTTTTCAAAATAAATTTTGTTGCTCTTTTTATGCCCTGAAACACGGCTTACACCGCTTTTTGACACATACACCGTTTCTTTTTCTCCCGGCTTCACAATCTTTATAACGGCGTTTCTGTAAATCAAGGATTCGCAGATCTCACGGAACGCAGGGTGATAAAATCCTGCAACCATTTCACTCTCCACAGTTTCAGAAGAATGAAGACCGCATCTTATAACCTCGATGCCTGCTTTGTAAAACTCCGTGAGCATAACACTGCACAATTTTACAACTTTATCAAATGCCATAAGTCTGTATTCACCCATATCATAAAGCTGTGCAAGCCTCGTATTTCTTAACACGGCAACAGGGTAAATCCTTACAGTACGGGGCTTGATCTCTATTACTCTTTTCATGGTTTCAAGCTCGTCCTGCTCCCTGCTTTTATACAGCCCAACCATCATCTGCAATCCAAGTTCAAATCCATATTCTTTTATGAGCTTTGATGCATTGTAAACGTCCCGGACAGTATGTCCCCGTTCATTTGCCTCAAGTACATGATCACACATTGACTGTGCCCCAAGTTCTATTGATGTAACTCCGTATTCTTTCAGGATATCGAGAATTTCTCGGTCGATGCAGTCGGGGCGAGTGGAAACTCTTATGCCTTTGAATTTCCCGTTTCCCACAAATCCATTTGCCGCCGTCAAAAGCTCAAGCATATATTCACAGGGGATAGCTGTAAAGCTACCTCCGAAAAATGCAATTTCGGTATTCATATAATCGGATATTTCATTTAAAGCCTGTGTGCATATTCTTTTTACGTCATCGGCGTGGGGTACTTCCTGTACTCCCGTAATCGTCCTTTGATTGCAGAACGCACACATATGAGGACAACCGACGTGGGGAACAAAAATCGAAATGTTGCTGTGTGCCATTATTCCACCGTTATTCCCATAAGCTCAAGAGCTTCCTTTGCGGCGTTTTGCTCTGCACTTTTTTTGGAATGACCGTTTCCCTCACCGATTATATTATGGTTAAGCAAAACCTGAACGGTAAAATTCTTGTCATGGTCGGGACCTGATTCTGATTTGAGGAAATACTCGATTTTTTCTTCGGGATTTTTCTGAATAACTTCCTGAAGCATAGTTTTATAATCATGAAAGCTATTTGAACCTTTGGGAGAAATATCTTTCGGAATAAATGACAGAATATATTCTCTCACAGGTTCCATTCCGCCGTCAAGATAAATTGCCGCTATAACCGCCTCAAAAGCGTCCGACACAATCGACGGACGTTCTCTTCCTCCTGTGCGTTCTTCTCCCTTGCCCAGGAAAATATATTCTCCCAGGTCAATTTTTTTAGAAAACTCAAACAAAGATTTTTCACAAACAAGCGAAGCTCTGAGCTTTGTCAGCTCGCCTTCGGGAATGTGAGTAAAATGCTTGAATATATAATCGGAAACCACTATGGAAAGAACCGAATCTCCTAAAAATTCAAGCCGTTCATTGCTGTTTCTCTGCTTTTTATTTTCATTTGCAAAAGATGAGTGTGACAGAGCTTCAAACAACAGCTTTTCATTTTTAAACTGATAATTTATGCGTTGCTGAAACTCTTTCATTTTTATTTCTTCGTTCATTATAACCACCTGTTTCGGATATGAAAAACTATTATTTTTTATGATTTTATGCCTTTACCGAATTCTTCATCGAATCGAGAGCAGATGTAATCTCATCAATAACCTTTGTTTCCGTAAACTGTTTAGCTTGTCTTATTGCATTGTAAAATGCTTTTGCATTGCTGCTTCCGTGAGCTTTGATTACGGGCTTTGCAGTACCCAGCAACGGTGCTCCGCCGTATTCGGAATAGTCAACCTTTTTCTTGAATTCCTTAACATTATTAAGTACCATAAGTGCTGCGATTTTAGATTTAAAATCTTTTGTGAGTACGTTTTTAAGTTCGCCTGAAAAGAATTTGCCCATACCCTCGTAAAGTTTTAACAAAAGATTTCCGCTGAATCCATCGGTAACTACCACATCGCAGTCACCGAGAGGAATTTGTCTTGCCTCAATATTTCCTGTAAAATTCAAAGGAGCGTTTTCAAGCTGACGATAAGTTTCAAGCTCCAATTCTCTTCCCTTAGACGGCTCGGCTCCGATGTTTACCAGTCCTACTTTAGGTGACTCCACATTCAGAATTTTATTCATATATGCAGATCCCATTATTCCGAACTGCACCAGCATTTCAGGACGGCAGTCCGCATTGGCTCCGCTGTCCAAAAGCATAGTAGGAACGGTTGCCGTAGGCAGAATCGTAGCAAGAGCAGGTCTTTTTATACCTTTTATTCTCTTGACGATAAAAGTTGCACCAACAACCAAAGCTCCCGTTGAACCGGCTGATACAAAAGCGTCCCCCTCGCCGTCAGCAAGCATCTGCATACCCACAGCCATAGAGCAATCCTTTTTACTTTTGATAACATTAGTCGGTTCTTCACACACGTCTATAACCGTATCGGCATGCTTGATTTTCAAAGCTGTAATGTCAAGTGAATTATCCTTTGCACACTTTTTTATTGATTTCTCGTCGCCAACAAGCGTAATGTCAATATTAAAGTCTTTCTGAGCGTCGACAGCACCCTTTATAACCTCCAAAGGTGCGTTATCTCCGCCGAATGCGTCAATTACAATGTTCATAATAACAATCTCCTGTTTATTTTTTGTCTTCAATTATCTATACAACTTACATTTCATCTATACACTTATCAAGATCAGCCAGACCCCTGTCGGCGATAGCCTGATATTTAAGCTGTTTATCCCTTATTCTTTCAGGCAATTCGGGAAGTATTCCCATGTTGCAGCCCATTGGCTGGAACTTCTCAACAGTGGGGTCGCTGATATATTTTGACAAAGCTCCAAGCATTGTTGTTTGCGGCAAAGACACCTTTCCCTTACCCTGCAACGCTCTTGCCATATTAAGACCGGCAAGAATACCGCTTGCCGCCGATTCAATATACCCCTCGACTCCTGTTATCTGTCCTGCAAAATATAAGTTTTCACGGTCACGCATATTAAAATGCTCCGTAAGCAGCTTCGGGGAATTGATGAAAGTATTCCTGTGCATTACTCCGTATCTCATAAATTCAGCGTTCTCAAGTCCCGGTATCATAGAAAAGACACGTTTCTGCTCGCCGAATTTCAGATTGGTCTGAAATCCCACAAGATTATAAAGCGTACCCTGTGAATTTTCCGCCCTGAGCTGTACCACCGCATAAGGCCGGTTTCCTGTTTTGGGATCGGTAAGCCCCACAGGCTTCAGCGGACCGAACCGCATTGTATCCTCGCCACGTTTAGCCAGCACCTCAATCGGCATACAGCCTTCGTATACCTTGAAATTATCCTTTGAAAAATGCTCTCTGTCATGCTCTTTCAGGGGAGCAGATTCCGCATCAATCAATGCGTTATAAAAATTCAGATATTCTTCCTTTTCCATAGGGCAGTTAATATAGTCCGCCTCGCCCTTTCCGTATCTTGATGCAAAAAACGCTTTTTCCATATCAAGACTGTCATACGTCACAATAGGTGCCGCCGCATCGTGAAAATAAAGATAATCTCCGCAGATTTTCTTTATATTCTCTGCTAAAGCATCGGAGGTCAAAGGACCTGTGGCAACAATAACATTACCCACCGGTATTTCGGTAACCTCGTCTTCAATGACTGTAATATTCTTGTGGCTTCTGATTTTTTCAGTCACCATATCGGAGAATTTTTCCCTATCCACCGCCAAAGCTCCACCGGCTGAAACTTTAGTTGCTTCGGCACATTCCATAGTAATAGAACCGAGCCTACGCATTTCCTCTTTGAGCATACCCGCCGCAGAATTAACTCTATCCGCTTTAAGTGAGTTGGAACAAACAAGCTCTGCAAAGCCTTGATATTTATGTGCCGGAGTGAATTTTTTGGGCTTCATTTCATAAAGCTCAACCGACAGCCCCGAATTTGCCACCTGCCAGGCGGCCTCGCATCCTGCAAGCCCTGCACCGATAACCTTAACTGTCATTGCCAAGGGTCCTCTCATATCCGCAGTTTTCCTTGTGACAAATCAGCTTTCCGTTCTTTCCGCCCTTTTGGAACAAGGTTGAACCGCAGTTAGGACATTTTTCCTCGGTAGGCAGATCCCATGTCATAAATCCGCATTCGGGATTATCCTCGCAGCCGTAATACTTCTTTCCCTTTTTGGATTTTTTAAGAAGAACTTTTTTACCGCACAGCGGGCAAAAGCCTCCTGTTTCCTGAACGATACGCTTAGTATTTGTACACTCGGGGAATCCGGAGCAGGCAAGGAATTTACCGTACTTTCCTATCTTGATTACCATAGGCTTTCCGCATATTTCGCAAACCTGATCGGTTTTCTCATCAGGTACTTTAACACGCTTACCGTCCATAGCCTCTTCAGCTTTATCAAGCTCTTTATCAAACTCTCCGTAAAAGTCTTCTAAGGTTTTAACCCAGCTCTTTTTACCGCTTTCAACACGGTCCAGATCGTTTTCCATATTTGCCGTAAACTTAACGTCCACAATTTTATCAAAATGGTCACACATAAGCCGGTTTGTAACCTCGCCCAGCGGCGTGGGTTTCAGCTGTTTTCCGTCACGCTCTACATAATTTCTTGCTAAAACAGTAGTAATCGTAGGCACATATGTTGACGGACGACCTATTCCCGTTTCCTCAAAGGCTTTTACAAGCGACGCTTCTGTATATCTTGCCGGGGGCTGAGTAAAATGCTGATTGCCCTCAAGGCTGTCAACCTTCAGGATTTCTCCTTTTGACAGTGCAGGAAGTACGTTCTTCTTTTCTGAATCCTCGTCCTTGCTTTCCTCATAAAGCACTGTGAATCCATCAAATTTTACCGAATATCCCGTTGCTTTAAATGCACAGCCGTTAGCTTCTATATCTACTGAAACAGTATCCATAAGACATACCGACATCTGACTTGCAATAAATCTTTCCCAGATAAGTTTATAAAGTCTATACTGGTCGTTTGTCACACCGCTTGCCTTAACCATATCGGGAGTAAGCTCAGGATGTGTGGGACGTATAGCTTCGTGAGCGTCCTGTGCATTTCCTTTTGTTTTATATTTCTTTGGTGTTTCGGGAATATATTTATCCCCATACTGTTTCTTTATAAAATCATAAGCTGCCGTTCTTGCTTCGTCTGAAATCCTGAGACTGTCGGTTCTCATGTAAGTAATAAGACCCGTAGCACCCATGTCATTAATCTCGACACCTTCATATAGCTCCTGAGCTGTTTTCATGGTTCTTCTACCCTGAAAAGAAAGCTTTCTTGAAGCCTCCTGCTGAAGTGTTGACGTTGTAAAAGGCGGTGCAGGAGATTTTCTGTGAACGCTCTTTCTGACATTTGTTATACTAAATTCCGCACCCTCAAGGCGTTCGAGAATTTTATCCGCCTGTTCTTTGCAGTTTATTTCAATCTTCTCGCCGTCAACAGTATTAAGCTTTGCAGCAAAGGGCTTTTTACTTTTATCCGACTTTAGCTTTGCATCTATTGACCAATATTCCTGGGACTTAAAAGAACGTATTTCATTTTCTCTGTCGCAAATCATTCTCACGGCAACAGACTGAACTCTTCCCGCAGAAAGTCCCCTTCTGATTTTTCTCCACAAAAACGGGGAAAGCTTATAGCCCACGATTCTGTCAAGTATTCTTCTTGCCTGCTGAGCATTTACAAGATTCAGATCAATGGTTCTCGGATTGCTCATGCCGGCTTTAATACCGCTCTCGGTGATCTCATTGAAAGTAACCCTGTTTTTGTCGTTCAGATCCAAATCGAGAAGCTGTGCAAGATGCCATGAAATAGCTTCTCCCTCTCGGTCAGGGTCTCCCGCAAGATAAACATGATCGCACTTTTTAGCTTTCTTCTTTATTTCTTTTATAAGCGATTCCTTATCCTTTATATTAACATACTGGGGTTCAAAGCCATGCTCAATATCTACTCCCAGCTTAGACTTGGGCAAATCCCTGAGATGCCCCATAGAAGCCACAACTTCATAATCTTTGCTTAAATATCTTTTTATTGTTTTTACCTTAGTAGGCGACTCAACTATAATCAGATCAGACAAATTAATTCTCCATTCTAAATTTATTTACACATTAACTCAGACTATACCGTAGGTTTTTCCTGCCAAAGCCACAACCCGTCCGTCAAGTTCAAGCTCCACAAGTTCGGATAAAACAGTAGAAATATCTTCTCCCGTTTTCAGGGCAATTTCATCTGCAAGCATATTCCCTTGTTCAAGAGCTGCACAGATTTTCTGCTTCACAGGAGACAATCCGGAATAATCCTCTGGCTTTTTTGAATTGCTTTCCTCAGTTGTATGTTTTACTTTCGTCTTGTGTTTTAATCCGGCTTTTTTATTATACTCTTCACCGTGAATATTAAACGTTACGGAATCAACAGAAGGTGTGATAAATTCACCCAAGCTGTTTATCATGTTCATATCTCCGGACTTTTCATAGGAAAGGTTATAAATTATATCCTCCGCTCCGAACACAGGAATTGCACCGTCACGAATCAGGTCCCTTTGTCCGAAGTATCTGGAATCAAAAATATCATGAGGCGGAATAACAAAAACAGGTTTTCCCTGAATTATTGCCTGTTTGGCATTATCAAGACCCTTGCTGTCCTGTGAACACTCGCAGAACAGAACTCCGTCCGACAGCCCCACAAGTATCCTGTTCCGGTTTAAAAACGAATTAAAAAACATTCTGCAGCCGGGGTAACATTCTGAAATCACAACGCCGTTTTGTGAAATACGTTTTTTCATTTCATAAGAATTCTTAGGATAATCTTCTTCCAGCGTTCTGCCGCACACAGCTACCGTAGGTACGTTACTTTCCAAAGCAATCGTGTTGGCGATCTGGTCAATCCCCGACGCCATGCCCGACGCAAGCACAAAATTATTATTTACAAGCGACGCACAAATTTTCTCTGTGGTTTTTGCGGAATACTCAGAAGGTGTTCTTGTTCCTACTACTGCAATATAAACCTTATCGTTTAAAAAGTCAAGGCTTCCATAGCAAAACAAAACCGCAGGGGGATTTGAAATACTCCTGAGTTTTTCAGGATAGCCCTCACTTTCATAACAATAAATATTAATATTATGTTCTTTACAATATTCAAAAAGCTTCTTTGCATCTTTTATCTGAATTTTCTTGATACGTGCCGATTCCTTTTCAGTTACACCCTTTACCGAATCGTTCATCAAAGAACCCACGAAGTTTTCTGCATTGTCAAAATGCTTTCCCAGCTGCCATATTCTTGGATTTCCGGGACCGAAAACGAGGGTCAGCCACAGCCAGAACAATGTTTTATCATTCATTCAAATCACCGCTTCGAGTCATTTCCCAAAGTATAATTCCTCCTGCCATTGCCGCATTCAAAGAATTAATATTACCATGCATTTTAATTGTTACCCTTTCATCGCACAGACCTGCGTCGCTTTCTGAAAGTCCGTTTCCCTCATTGCCTACCACCACGACTCCACCTTCAGAAAAATCGGCTTTTGCAAGTGAAACTGCGTCCTTTTCCACAACTGCCGCCCAGGTTTTAATTCCCTGCTTTTTAAACATATCAATAACTTTGGAATAATCATTTTCGCAATAAACATTTATTCTGAAAACGCTGCCCATTGCAGATCTAAGAACCTTTGGATTATAAAGCTCACAGCAGTTATTTGTCAGCACCACTCCGTCGATTCCCACAGCGTCGCCGGTACGCAGCAAAGTCCCCAGATTCCCGGGATCCTGGACATTGTTTAAGATCAGGTATTTCCCATTTGATTTTATGCAGTCATCCGAAAGAGTATTATACCTTGATTTAGCGACAACAAAAATCCCCTGTGAAGCCTTTGTATCGCTTATTTTCCGGCACAGATTATCATCTACGGTAAAGAAAATATCCGATTTTTCATTACTGAAAAATTCGGCAGAAATATAATCTCCGTATTTTTCAAGAGCGGTTTCAGATGCAAAAACCGCACAAATATCCATTTTTCCTGCTTGCCACTCACATATTGCGTCGCTGCACAGCCTTGCTCCCTCTGCAAGAAACAAGCCCGATTCCTGCCTCGCCTTTTTTGAACCGGCAAGCTTCATGCAAAGCTTGATTTTCGGATTATCTTTGCCGGTTATATGCATCATTTTCGCCCTCTTTCAAACTTTATAAAAGAAAAATTATTCTTCCCCTTATACAACAAAACACGCAGGTATTTAAACGTGCGTGTTATTTATTGTATTAAAGAGCAGCCTTTGCCTTTTCAGCAATAGCTGTGAAACCTGCGGGATCATTAATAGCGATCTCCGAAAGCATTTTTCTGTTAAGTGTGATTCCTGCTTTTTTAACACCGTTCATAAATGTTGAATAATTCATGCCGTTAAGCTTTGCAGCAGCAGAAATTCTTGTGATCCAAAGCTGTCTGAAATCTCTTTTCTTCTGCTTTCTTCCGATATAAGCATACTGTCCCGATTTCATTACAGCCTGTTTAGCCATTTTAAAATGCTTGCTCTTTGCTCCGAAATAACCTTTTGCAAGCTTAAGAGTTTTATTTCTTCTCTTACGAGTCATCATTGCTCCCTTTACACGAGCCATAGTTATTACCTCCTGAAAATTTTATTAGTTTTTAACTTCCTACAACCCGTTATTATTTATAAGGGATGAGTGACTTGATATTCTTGATGTTTGAATCGTCAGCATAAGCTGCTCCACGCAGAATTCTCTTACGTTTATGATCCTTTTGAGTCAGTCTGTGTCTCTTGTTTGTGTGCTGAAACTTTACCTTACCGCTGCCTGTAACAGAAAAACGCTTCTTAGCACCGGAATGAGTTTTAATCTTTGGCATAAATTTATCCTCCTTAAATATTTTACTTATTGCTTTTCGGAGAAACGAACATTACAAGGCTTCGTCCCTCCATTTTAGACGGCTTATCAACAACTCCAAGCTCTGAAACGGCTTCCTTGAATTTTAAAAGTAATTCTTCGCCGAACTGCGGATGAGCCACTGTTCTCTTACGAAATCTTACGGAAACCTTAACTTTATCTCCGCCTTTCAGGAATTTTATCGCCTGATTGACCTTTGTGTTAAAATCGTTGGTATCAATGGTAGAAGACATTCTGACTTCTTTAACGTCCATTACCTTCTGATTCTTTTTAGCTTCCTTTTCACGCTTCGACTGTTCAAAGCAGAATTTTCCGTAATCCATAATTCTGCACACAGGCGGCGTAGCCTGAGGAGCTATTTTTACAAGATCCAAATCCTTTTCAAACGCCAGCTCCAGCGCTTGCTTTGCAGATAATATACCCAGCTGAGCTCCGTCAACGTCGATAACACGCAATTCTTTATCACGGATCTCTTCGTTGATCTGATGTTGCTTGATGTTTGCTATGACAAAGCACCTCCAAAATAATCGTTAAAAACAAAAGCGAGTACAGACAAAAATCCATACTCGCACAATTACCGCATAAAATCAAAATGCAAAAATTGTTGACCTCTCCACAGTGTCTTAGCACGCACGAGGTGAGAACGGATTAATGTTCTGCTTTGTTTCTAACACATTATACACCCGTAAAACCGATTTGTCAAGTACCCATTACAAAATTTTTATATTTTTATTTTTTTGATTTTTTGTGAATTTTGCCGAAAAGCACCTTGACAATTTGCCAGAATTATTATACAATATTTATATGCATTATGTTTTTATAGATTAAAAGTGTAATTTTTCGGATAGTTAATGAAAAACAAAATATTGCTTGTCTGAAATTTTTTAAACTTTTTTATAAAATAATTATTGCTTTTTGTATCTTTACAATTTAATATTATGGAAATTTGCAATAAAATCAATGTTTTTATTTTGTTTTTGATTGCAATTCCCAAGACTTTCTAAGAAGGAGGAAATGCTATACATGAGTATAGAAATTGCAATCTTGTTATGTGTATCTGCACTTATTTTCGGCTCTGTAGTTTGCGGAATTATATTCTTTAAAGTGGGCGTAAAACACCGCAAGAAAATCGCTGAAGCAGCAGTAGGCTCCGCTGAAAAAGAAGCTGAAAGAATAGTTGAAGACGCTAAAAAGAATGCCGAAAGCCTTAAGAAAGAAGCTCTTGTCGAAGCAAAAGACGAAATACATAAGACCAGACAGGAAACCGAAAAAGAACTTAAGGAACGCAGAATAGAAGTAACAAGACAGGAAAGACGTATCAACCAGAAAGAAGAATCTCTTGACCGTAAGCTGGAAAACTTGGAAAGAAAAGAAGAAACCCTTCAGAAAAAGCTGAAATCT
This sequence comes from Oscillospiraceae bacterium, assembly GCA_051882055.1. GTDB lineage: Bacteria > Bacillota > Clostridia > Oscillospirales > Ruminococcaceae > FB2012. The sequence continues at coordinate 2,209 of JBJERB010000015.1, read as the reverse complement.
GCCGACGAAAAAATTGCAGAGGCAGACAGAATTAAAAATTCTCAGCTGGATATGCTGGAAAAGATTTCGGAGTTTACAAAAGAACAGGCAAAGGAATACCTCCTCAATAATCTTGAGGACGAGCTTGTCCATGAAAAAGCTGTCAAGATTTCAAGTTACGAAGCACAGATCAAGGAAGAATGTGAAAACAAGGCAAGACAATATATTTCACTTGCCATTGCAAGATGCTCCGCCGATCAGGTATCTGAAACCGCTGTTTCGGTCGTTCCTCTTCCCAATGACGAAATGAAAGGCAGAATTATCGGACGTGAGGGACGTAACATCCGTACCATTGAAACGCTCACAGGCGTTGATCTTATTATTGATGATACTCCTGAAGCGATCACACTTTCATGCTTTGACCAGGTAAGACGAGAGGTTGCAAGAATCGCTCTTGAAAAACTTATTCAGGACGGCAGAATCCATCCTACCCGTATTGAGGAAATGGTTGATAAGGCAAGACGTGAAGTTGAATACAAAATCAAGCAGGAAGGCGAAAGAGCCGTGCTTGAAACAAACGTACACGGACTTAACCATGAGCTTATTAAATTACTGGGACGTCTTAAATTCAGAACAAGCTACCGTCAGAACGTACTGGCTCACTCCATTGAGGTTGCACACCTTGCAGGAATGATGGCTTCCGAGCTTGGAGTTGACGCAAATCTTGCAAGAAGAGCGGGATTGCTCCACGATATCGGTAAAGCTCTCAGCTATGAAATCGAAGGTTCTCACGTTCAGATAGGCGTAGACGTATGTAAAAAATACAAGGAAAGTCCCGAAGTTATTCACGCTATCGAAGCACATCACGGCGACGTTGAAACCAAAACCGTTGTTGCGGCACTGGTACAGGCAGCCGACGCTATTTCCGCAGCAAGACCTGCTGCAAGAAGCGAAAACTATGAAAACTATATCAAACGTCTGCAAAAGCTTGAAGAAATCTGCTCGTCCTATGACGGCGTAGAAAAATCATTTGCTATTCAGGCTGGACGTGAAGTAAGAATTATGATTGCTCCTGAAAAGGTCAATGATGAAAAGATGGTTCTTGTGGCAAGAGAAATTGCTAAGAGAATTGAAGATGAAATGGATTATCCGGGTCAGATAAAAGTTCATCTTATTCGTGAAAGCAGAGCCATTGAATACGCAAAATAACGAAAATTTAGGCGGACAAAATGTCCGCCTTTTTTGCTGTAAATTAACAGGGAGACGCAGTAAATATGCGTCTCCCTTTGTGTTTTTTAAGTCAACTGCCTGTTATTCAATACAACAGTGATGTAAATATCGTCTGCGGTTATCATGATGTTATTTTTTTGAATGACAGGAACCGTTCATGGGACAACCACTGCAGCCACATCCACAGGAGGTTTTTCCATTTCGCGTGTTCCTTATTATATTGACCGTAACAGATGCAACTATAGCAATAAGAACTATGCATATTATAATTGTGTAAATATTTTCAGCAATCCATGACAACATAGCTACTCCTCCTTAAGTTATATATTATTGTTTTGCACTCACTTTAACCCTCTACGTAAGCTTTGTGGCTTCTTTATACGGCTTGAAAAGCATGTAACATATAAATGCCAATACTAAAATCGCAGCTATTAATCCAATTATATTCATATTCCCTGCAAACACAGAACCAATCTGGTAAATAATAAGCGACATCGCATAAGCAAAAACACATTGATATCCGATCGCAAACCATGTCCATTTTGCTGAATTCATTTCACGTCTGATAGCACCGATAGCCGCAAAACACGGTGCACACAGCAGGTTAAATACAAGGAAAGAATAAGCCGCAAGTTTAGTCATACCTTCAAAATCCAAAACTCCGAATACTCCTACAACCTCTTCTTTGGCAACAAGTCCCATTACCGTTGCTATTGCAGCCTTTATATTTCCGAAGCCGAGAGGTGCAAAAATCCAGCATATTCCTTTTCCTATAATTCCGAGAATGCTGTCCTCAAGCTCAAGCTCAAGCTCTGTACTGAAGGTAAACAAACCGTCAATAATCCCAAAGCATGAACCCGCCCAGATAACAATTGAAGAAAGAAGAATAATCGTTCCTGCTTTTTTTATAAACGATGACGCTCTCTCCCACATACTGCGAAGTATGTTTCCCACAGTAGGCAGATGATAAGCCGGAAGCTCCATTACAAACGGAGCCGGA
>JBJERB010000014.1:0-23619 GCA_051882055.1 Oscillospiraceae bacterium | reverse complement strand
ATAGACGCACGAAGGCTCCTCACCACTGGAATACATTCAGTGATGGGGAGTCTTTACTTATGCTAATTCTTTTATTGCATATATTGCGACAACAGACAATGGAATCGACATTATTGCAAAAGCAGCTGGCCACCCTGATAGGGATACAGATACACTACTTCTCTTTGCTAATTCCGATGCTACGTATGTCAAATTATCTGCGTATGCATTATCCATATTTTACCTCACTCTCATATAATAACCATTTTTCAATATAATCGTACCACCATTTACTGCTCCGCCTAGAGAACCTGCAGCCTTTTTCGTTGGATAAATTTGATTAGAATATAACGAAATCAATGCCGTATACGCGTCAGCTATGCTCAATGTACTACCAACGCTCTTAAATACTTGTAATATCATTTTGGTTAACCCCCTTTATTATCATCAATATTTTACTAATCGCATCCAAGGCTTCTTCATCAGACCTTTCAAGCAATTTTGCAAACTTTGAAACAGCCTCTAGTCTATCTTCCATACGGAATTTATTTTCAGACGCATCAGGAACTGCAATTTCTGTATAACTCAATAAGCGTTTTCCTACAAGATAATCATCATATCTACCGTGACATTGCTTAAGTAAATATGCAGCAACACCTTTTAAATGAGGGCCTATTGCAAATGTTTCCACAATTTCTTCTGGAATTTTGACTTCTACTACCACCTTATCCTCACCATAAACCGTCGGGGTCTGTATCTGCACACCGTATCTCGAATAAAGATTCAACGATGCACTCCTGACACCTTCTCTTATATCATGAATGGCATCAATGGCTTTTATTGTTGAATCAGCAAATTCGATTTGTATATTCTTAGAAATAAGCATTCTTATCACCTCTTTTTAGTAATCTTTATTATCGGTGTCTGTAATAATTATACTATCTCTCAACTCAAATGTCAATACCTCGCATTACTAGTGCTAGTAATATTTTTATTAGTAAAAATATTAAAATGATAAATTAACAATAATTTACATATTAAATTAAAAATCCTCCCGACTGTGATAGCCGAGAGGATTTATTCTTTTGTTTATATGCTCAGAACCCCGAGTAATCGGGATAGGAAGTTACAATCAATTACAGCGCTCAACAAAAATACCACAAATGATAAAACAGTTAAGATATTACTAATCATAGACATCCCTCCTCGAATACTTGCTAATGTTATATGTCCTCATTTATACAAGTTAGCATACACCATCATCTGGTTCCGGAGCAGGACTTAATCATTATATCATTTTTTATTCCAATTTTCAATTAGCAACATATACGAAAATACAGTGTACATATTATACCACTTTTCTTTCTTGCATAGAATCCTACTAAGTGTGTCTATTCCATCGATACCATACTTGTCATAAATTAAGCCAATCGTCCATTGATTTAATTTATTCTTATTCACATGAAGTACCTTAGCATTAAATATCGACTCATTCTTAGCCAATACTAATAATCTGTCCTCAACTAATCTATCAATGTTAATCGTTCTATAAGTACGTAAAATTCTGATTTCAGGATTATCAAGATTAAGGTTTTTTGGCTCCTGCAGATTTGTACTAATAAATGTAACATTATCAAATTGTGCTCCTACAAAATCCACGCCTTTGAGATTACAATTAAAAAATACTACATTCTTTAATCGTGCATTTTTAAATGATGTTTCACGCATATTACAGTTAAAATAATCTACTCCAATAATACTTGCATCTCGATAATTACAATCTGTCATAATAGATGCCTGATATTTAACGTTATAAAAACGTGCACCCACAAAACAAACCTTGTGCATATTGGCTTTATAATTGTATTTATTCGATATTCCACTCAATTTTTTATTACAATGAGTCAAAGTAAAAAAAACCGGTTTTCCCATCTTTACTCTAATAGCATTTCTTGTAAACATACACTTTTTTCTTTTGGCCACTCTTTTTTTCTTTCCTCTCCCCAAAGGAATCTCCTCCTATAACGTCAAATCCACTGTCCGAAAATACCTTTAGTATCGAGTTACCGGATTTGTTGTCAACTTTTTCCTCTTTCAAAAATCACTTCAAAATCCCTGACATCAAATCCACTAACTCAATTTGCGTTATCTAATCCGAGGTCACAACCTGACACACATTTTCGTAGTAGATATGTTTCCATAAAATAACCGGACTTTTTCAGCAGTCAGGCTTCTTGTCCTAACTTCCTAAAAAGTCCGGAAATATGCCACTTTCTGGCTCTTATTTATCTTTCCTTGACATCAACACACCACACTCCACATGCGTTGTCCTCGGAAATAAATCAACTGCTCTGTACTTTTCTACTTTGTATCCCAACTCATTAAGTATTGCACAATCTCTTGCCGCCGTAGCATGATTGCAGGAAATCATGACTATTCTGTCAGGATTCATCTTTGCCATGTATTCAAGGGTTTCTCTGTCACATCCCTTTCTCGCCGGGTCGGCTATTATAACGTTAGGCCTCTCGCCTCTCTCATAAAGAAGCTCTGCAATCTTTCCTGCGTCTCCGCAAATAAATTCAGCGTTTTCTATTCCGTTTGCCTTTGCATTTGCTTTTGCGTTTTCCACTGCGGAATCAATGATTTCAACGCCTATAAGTTTTTTTACTTTTGATGCCATGGAAAGTCCTATTGTTCCCGCTCCGCAATATAAATCAAGTAATATTTCATTCCCGTTTAATCCTGCATATTCTTCGGCAATTCCATAAAGCTTTTCTGCCTGAATAGTGTTTACCTGGTAAAAAGACTTTGGAGCAATTTCAATTCTGTTACCGCACATAATATCGGTGATGTTTTGCTTACCGTAAATCAAAGAAAACTTTTTTCCCATTATTACATTTGTTTTATCCGGATTTTCGTTGAAAACAATGCTGACAATATCATTGAATTTGTCTTTTAGTATATTAACTATCCCTTTGAGACGCTCGCTTTTTTTCAGACCGGTTACCACAATGCATACCATTATTTCTCCGCTGTGTTCACCTCGCCGTAAATATATATGCCTTACAAGCCCTTTACCCGTTTGTTCATTATAAGCCGTAATATGATTGTCATTCATATATTTTATGATAACTTCAGCAATATTTCCGAATAACTCCGGCTGAAGTACGCAGTCATCAAGCGGAATGATCCTGTGAGAACGTCTTGAATAAAATCCACAGACCGCTTTCCCGTTTTGTTCCGCAACAGGATATTGTGCCTTGTTACGATATCTTTCGGTCTTTTCCGCACCGAGTATAGGCTCACACTGAACGAATATTTTACCTATCCTCTCAAAAGAAGCTTTAACGAAATCCTCCTTTATCCTAAGCTCTTCTTCATATTCAAAATGTCTGAAAGAACAGCCTCCGCATTTTGAATATGCAAGGCATCCTTCATCGCACCGTTGCTCTGAAGGCTTGATTATTTCTTTTACAATTCCGTAGCAAAAGCTTTTAAGCACCTTTACAATATGACACGATATAACATCACCTACAGCAGTAAGAGGAACAAACACCGTCATTCCTTCGCATCTTCCAACACCGTTACCTTCGTTGGTCATGCCTGTTATTTCAAGAGGAACAATATCATTTTTCTTCAGCATAAAACTTTTCAATTTCGTCCTTTCTTTTAATCATAATGTCAAAATGCTTGTTATACTCAAGAGGAAATTTGTAATTAAACACTCTCTCCAGACGATGATTTTTCATATCCACAAGCTTGGTTGAACCGCCTGCACCCACAGCTATGATCGTCTGTACCTCTTCCATAATGTAAATGTTATAAAGGCTCTCATACCCCGGCTTTGACCAACCGATATTTTCCAGATTATCAAGCATGTTTTTCTGTCTGTATAAATAATACGGCTTGTAGCCGTTTTCTGACAATGCTTTAGTTGCATACTCCACCATTTCCGCCGCAGGATTGTCAAGTATTCTTTCTTTTTCTGCATGATTCAGTCTTGCCGCTCTTTTAATTGAAAGAGTATGTACAGTAATATTTTCAGGGGACATATTTATGAGCTTGTCCACGGTTTTCTTAAAGCTCTCCAAAGTATCTGTTGGCAAGCCTGCTATAATGTCCGTATTAACAGAATCAAAGCCTATTTTTCTTGCAGTTTCAAAGCTGTCAAAAAACTGTTTTGACGTATGTCTTCTGCCTATTGCCTCAAGCACTGAGTCATTAAGAGTCTGCGGATTTACCGAAATCCTGGTGCAGCCGTTATCTTTCAGTACTTGCAGTTTATCATAAGTAATTGTATCAGCTCTGCCCGCCTCAACAGTATATTCACGAACTTTTGACATATCAAAATTATCGGCTATGGTTTTCATAATCAAACCAAGCTGAGATTTATCAAGGGTAGTAGGTGTTCCGCCTCCGAAATACACAGTATCAAGTATCAGCCCTAATTTTTGTACTATTTTTGCAGTATGAACAATCTCTTCACACAGCTTGTCCACATATTCCGGAATCAGATTCATGCAACCCTCTATAGACTGAGAAACAAAAGAACAATATGAACACCTTGAAGGACAAAAAGGAATTGAAACATACAAGCTGAACGAACGGCTGTCTAATCCGGATAGTATTCTGCTTTGAGTTTTGGCTGTGTCATATGCGATATCAATTTTATCTTTACTGCACAAAAACCTTTCTGACATAATTTCATATATCTGCTCTTTTGTTTTTCCCTGTGCAATCATTTCATTAACACGCTTAACGGGTCTGATACCGGTAATAACACCCCACTTGGCTTTTATACCCGTCAGCTTTGTCATAACACTGAACAAAAGCTTTGACAATATAAGCTCACATTCGTTGTCATAACCCTCTATAACATTGTTTAAACAAGTTGCTTTATGTGCCGTATTTCCTTTATAGCTTACATATACATATAGCAAAGTTTTTGACTTTCCTTTTCTTTTCCTTATAAAAGCATAATCACCCTGCACCTTTTCGTAGGAATCGGTATAAATGAGTTCAAAAAGCTTTGCGGGAATAAACAGCTTCATTACTCCCTCAAGCTCATATTTATAATCATTTCCGCTGAATATCAATGTCATATTTGTTTATCTCCGTGAGTCCCTGAAATATGGGTTGTATTTTTTCTCCTGTCCGAGAGTTGTTTCATTCATATGACCGGGATATACTTTCAGATCTTCTTTTATTTCCGATATTTTTTCCAATGAATCAAGCATCTTTAACGTATTTCCGTCAGGCATATCCGTTCTGCCCACAGATCTTGCAAACAGCGTATCTCCGGAAAACATACAGTCTTCAATTACAAAGCACACCGACCCCGACGTATGCCCCGGAGTATGAATTACCCGAAACCGGAGTTCATCTAAAGCTATAATATCATTATCTTTAAATGCAGTTGCACCGTCAAAATATCTTATTCCGCCGCAGCCAAAGTAATCAGCAAGATTTTTTCCGTCATCTGTTAGCTTAGACAAATCATTTTCATGAATATATACATCACAGCCCGTTTTTTCCGCAATATCCGCCACTGCCCCCACATGATCAAAATGACCGTGGGTAAGCAGTATCTTTTTCAATGTAAGCCCCAAATTTTCAATTTGTTTTAAAATATATTCACCGTCACAAGGAGCGTCGATCAAAACCGCATTTTTTTCCTTTCCCCAAACCACATAGCTGTTTGTATCACATACGCTCAAGGGCTTTAGCATATATATCTCCATAAAAATCATTCCTTTTATCTTCCGCTTCTCTCAACCGAGATAACATTCTTTATTTTCTGGATACGGGAAATAACACTGTTAAGCTGTTCTTTTCCTGCAACGCTAAGGGTAACGCTCAGAATTGCGTTGCCGTTTTTCAATTCTCTTGAAGTAGATTCATAAATATAAATATTGATCATGGCAAGAGCCGATGAAACATCTGCAAGAAGTCCGATTCTGTCAACTGCAATAATATCAAGGGTCGTCTTAAAATATCCGGAATCCATTGTATCCTTCCACTTGACATTTATCCAGCGTGAAGCCGAGTCCGGATTATCTTTCTGACTGCGGTAATTTATACAATCTTTTTTATGAACTGAAACTCCGTGTCCTCTTGTTATAAATCCCACAATCTCATCTCCGGGAAGTGGATTACAGCACTGAGCAAATTTTACAACACAATCGTCTATTCCGTCTACAACAACACCCGATGAATTCTTACTGCTTGTTTTCTGCTTAACGTCCAAGCCGTTTTCAGAAGTTATTTTATCTCCGTATTTTTTGTTGTATTCGGCTTTAAGACGCTGCATAACCTTTGCAAGCTGTACTCCGCCGTAACCGATAGCCGCAAAGAAATCGTCAATGGTATCACAGTTATGTCTATGCATATCCGTTGCGAGAAAATCTTCAAGCTCCTCCTCAGGTACACGAATCATATTCTTTCTGAACTCACGCTCAAGAGCAGTTCTTCCCTCGAAAATATTCTCTTCACGGCGTTCCTTTTTGAACCATGAACGTATTTTTGACTTTGCTTCGTTGGTTTTGCAAATATTAAGCCAAGAACGGCTGGGCCCGTGTCCCTCAACATTAGTTGTAAGAATTTCGATTATCTGTCCTGTTTTTATCTGATAATCATAGGAAACCATTTTTTTATCGACTTTAGCACCGCACATTCTATGACCCACCTGAGTATGAATGGCATAAGCAAAATCTATTACCGTCGACCCGGCCGGCAGAGTGATCATATCCCCTTTCGGCGTAAAAGCGTATACTTCATCGGGAGCAAGGTCATTTTTAATTGCACGTACAATTTCCTCAACATCGTTTGATTCCTGCTGAGATTCGATTATCTGTCTTATCCAAGCAAGACGCTGGTCGTCTTTTGAATTGCTTTTTATTCCCTCTTTATATTTCCAATGAGCGGCAATGCCGTATTCAGCCGTCCTATGCATCTCCCATGTACGAATCTGGACTTCAAAAGGAATACCCTGACGTCCGATAACAGTGGTATGAAGAGACTGATACATATTGGGCTTCGGGGTGGAAATATAATCTTTAAATCTGTTTGGTATGGGATTATACATATCATGAATTATTCCAAGAACGCTGTAACATTCCGTCACGGTATTTACAATAATTCTTACAGCATATCTGTCATAGATCTGATCTATATCCTTACCGTCCCTGTATACTTTTTTATAAATTCCGTAATTGCTCTTTACTCTTCCGTCGATCTGGGGAACAGGGTCAAAATCTTTTGACAGCCTGTCATGAATATCTTTTTTTATAGTTTCGACCAGTTGTTCCCTTGCTTCCTTACGCATTGCCATCTGCTTTTCTATATCTTCATAAGCATATGGGTCAAGGTAATAAAACGCAAGATCCTCCAACTCGTCTTTAATTGAATTGATACCTAATCTATGAGCTATGGGTGCATAGATATTCATAGTTTCATGAGCTATGGTACGTCTTTTCTCATCACGGCAGAAATTAAGTGTACGCATATTATGAAGTCTGTCCGCAAGTTTAATTATTATAACTCTTATATCCTCGCTCATTGCAAGAAGTATTTTTCTGATATTTTCCGCTTTCTGCTCATCTTTTGTAAACGTTTCAACTTTTTTCAGCTTTGTAACTCCGTTTACAAGCATAGCAACATCTGTGCCGAAAAGCTTATGCAGTTCCTCAAGAGTACAATCGGTATCTTCCACAACATCATGGAGAAGTGCCGCACAAACCGTATCTGTATCCATTCCCAGCTCAAGAAGAATATATGCCACCGCCAGAGGATGACTTATATAAGGCTCTCCCGATTCACGTTTTTGCGAATGATGATATTTTTCGGCAAGCTCATATGCCGAAACGATCTTTGACAAGTCATACTGTTTTTCCCCGTCCAGTATTTTCTGAATCAAAGAATCAATAGTATATTCAGATCTTTGAGCAAGTTTTGAATCTCTTTCGTCCATATCAGTTACCTCCCCTTGAAATCTCTGCACTAAGTTTTTTCAACACCTCGGAGCTTTCTATATCAACCCTTGTTTTAACCGGCATAATTACTACTTTTTGCGATGACGGAATAAACTTCACAAGTCCCAGTTCCGAAAAAGCGTCAACGCAAAGCTTTAGCTTACAATAATTCATGGAAGGATTCAGCAGTTTCATATAAAGTCTGTCAAAGGAAACCTCGCCCAGACTCATTATTGTTTTATAAACCTTAACAAGCTCCTGTCTGTCAGGGTTGATTTTATTCAGGAATGATATCGGCAATCTTTCTCCCCGACAGTATTTTTCATAACAATCCTTAGCTGCAAAATATTTATCCTGATTTACCCCATGAATTCTATAATCTACGGCTTTAACCGAAATTGTTTCATTTCCTGCAAAAAAGTTTATACTTATATTCACCATTAAATCAATTTTGTCGCCTATTCCGAAAGGCAGACTTTCAGGTGACTGAAAAAACATAAGAACCTGAGTTTTCACTCCTCCGTATGTAACGTCAATTTTGGAATGTTTGCCTTGAGAAAGAGAAAAAATCCTGTCCACTCTCGCTCCCGACATTGCAAAAAGAGGTTCGCTGTTGTTTTCACCGAACGGCTCCATAACCGACAGGCTTTTTATATTATTAACTGTGAAATCCTCCGGCATTATCAACTTATCCGCCACAAGCTCCGCCGCAGGCATTTGTTCAAAACCGTCGGCATATTCAAGCACCTTTTCGGTAAAGAATTGAATATTGCTTTCTTTAACCGTAAGCCCTCCCGCACATTCGTGACCGCCGAATTGTTCAAGATATTCCTCGGCATATGAAAAGCACTTAAAAATGCTGAAGCCGTGAACACTTCTTGCAGAACCTCTGCCGATTCCGTCTTCGTCCACTGAAATGACGATATTAGGCTTTCCGAAACATTCCAGCATTTTAGCCGATACGATACCGATAACGCCTCTATGCCAGCCATGCCCCGATATAACCAGAACTCGCTGATTCAGAATCTGTGGATTCTCATCAATATATGTAAATATTTCGCTCATTATATTATTTTCGGCTTCCTTACGCTTATTATTCAAACTGACAAGCATATCGGTATAATTATCTGCATCTTCTTCACTTTCCGAAAGAAGAGCTTTAACCGCCGTAAGGGGCGAGCCAAACCGTCCCGCCGCATTGATCCTCGGAGCTATCTGAAAAGCGACGCCGGACGAGCTAATTCTGTTTCTGTCAACTCCCGACTTATCCATAAGGAAATTAAGGCCGAAGTTCTCAGTGTTTTTAAGATACATCAACCCGTTTTGTACTATAGTTCGGTTTTCTCCGTTAAGCGGCACAATGTCCGCAATAGTTCCCACAGCACATATATCCGAATACTGCTCCATTATCATATCATAGTTTCCATCGTCCAATGCGGCACAAAGTTTAAGAGCCACTCCCGCACCTGACAAATCCTTAAAATAAGAGGGACAATCCTGACGGTGAGGATCCACTACTGCCTCTGCCTTTGGCAATCTTTCCCCGGGCTGGTGGTGATCTGTTACTACAAGTTTCATACCCAGTTCGGCAATTCTCTCAGCTTCATTGAAAGCCGAAATACCGTTGTCCACGGTAACTATCAGCTTTACCCCGAGTTCATGCAGTTTTTCAACTGCGTTTACATTCATTCCATATCCCTCTGAACGCTGGGGGATATAATAAATTACATCTGCTCCTATATTCAGAAGATAATCATACAAAATTGCCGTAGCAGTAACTCCGTCGCAGTCATAGTCACCGTAAACACAAATCAAATCGAAATTATTAACAGCTTCAGAAATGGTATCAACAGCATTTTGCATATCTATCATCATAAAAGGGTCGCTAAGTTCCTCGCCCTTAAAGAAATCAATAACCTGTTCAAAACGGTCAATACCCCTTGAGGTCATAATTTCAAGGACAAGTCTATTTAAATCGCACCTTTTACTGAATTCTGAAACCAGATGCATATTCGGTTTATTTACTTTCCATTTTTTCATCAATAACGCTCCCGAAGCCCTGTAATATTCTTTTTCAGTATACCACAAACCATTGTATTTTTCAAGTCGAGGAAAAATAAAAAGGGCTTTGAGCATCAAAATAATTGAGTTTGTCGATAAACTTAGTCTCCGAAATATTAAAGTTTAGGTCAACCCTTTTTAAAGGGTTGCAGGGTTTGAAGGGACAGAGTCCCTCATCGCAGTCCGCAGACTGCGAAATTCCTTTCCAACGGGAGCTCTGCATAGGGTGAATTTTAAAACATTACAGTGAAATGTTTTAAAAGAGGGGCATGCTCTGCGATAGAGAGCTGCCCCTTGAAGAATGAAAGTATAATTTTATCAACAGAATGAACTGCCTTAATCAATAGATTAAATCAGTATGGAAACTATTTTTTCCTTAAGCGGTCTTTAAGTCCTTCCATAATTACGTCCTTTGCCCACAAAGCCAGAGATTTTTCCGCAGGCGGAGTATCTCCCAGCGGATAGTCAAGTCCCAGCTCCTTATACTTTGCTTTTCCCATTGTATGATACGGCAGAACGTCCAGGGCTTTAAGGTTTTTCAGTCCTCCCAGGAAGTATCCTAAATCATGCAGATATTTTTCATTATCGGTAATTCCCGGCACTACAACATGACGTACCCAAAGCTCTATGCCCTCATCTCTGAGAAACTCTGCAAAGGCAAGTATGTTTTCATTTGAATGACCTGTAAGCTTTTTATGTTCCTCAGGATCAATATGCTTTATATCAAGCATAACAAGATCTGTGGATTTTACAAGCCTTTTGAATTTACTAAGCGTTTCTTCGTCCTTGGGATTAAAAGTAATTCCCGATGTATCAAGACAAGTATGAATTCCCTTTTTCTTCGCCTGTTCAAAAAGCTCCGTAACAAAATCCATCTGCAAAAGCGGTTCTCCTCCCGTACAGGTTATACCTCCGCTTTTAAGAAATTCTTTATATGAATCATACTCAGCAAGGATACTCTCCACGCTTCGTTTTTCTCCCCTGTTGATTTCCCACGTATCGGGGTTATGACAATACAGGCATCGCATAGGACACCCCTGCATAAACACAACAAATCTTATTCCCGGTCCGTCAACAGTTCCGAAGCTCTCAGTTGAATGTACATAGCCTTCCACAATTATCACTCCAACAACACAAGGGCAGGAATAAAACCCTGCCCTGAATGTTTTTATTAAATTTTATTATGAAATGTTCTTGAAATAACGTCGTCCTGCTGTTCTTTTGTAAGTTTTACAAAGTTTACGGCATATCCCGAAACTCTAACCGTAAGCTGGGGATATTTCTCAGGATGCTTCTGAGCGTCCAACAACGTTTCTCTTGTAAATACATTTACATTAAGGTGATGACCGCCTTTTTCGGTATAACCGTCCAGCAGCTCAACCAGATTCTCAACTTGCTTTTCATTTGGTTCAATTCTTGACATAGTTATAATAATGCTCTGAAAAGAGCATATCCTCCTTCTTAAAAATTATTCTGTTTAATTGCAGTCATGCAATCAAAAATCATCTTCTTCGTCCATCAGTTCTGTAGGCTGACAGCAGGCGCCTTTTCTTGTTCCGCATTCATCGCTTACGGCAGTGCTGATTTTCACTCCGTCCTCAAGTTTATCCACTCTTAGATGAATTCGTTGGTCACCCTGCTCGATAAGTCTGTCAATTATGCTTACAAGCTCGTCAACCTCTCCGTTTTCATCGTCCTTTGTTACATCATACCCCATCGTTGTTCAGCTCCTTTGAAATGCTTTCAATATCGAGGTCTCCTACGAACACCTGAGAATCCTTGCCCAGTGCGTCCGGTATAATTGAAAAGGTATTTGAGATACCGTCCTGAGCATGTCTGAACGGCAGCTTTGAAACTGAGGAAAGGGAAGCCGCTGCACCGTGAGTGTCACGTCCGTGCATCGGGTTAGCTCCCGGTGCAAGAGGTACTCCGATTTTTCTTCCGTCCGGAGTAGAACCTGTTTTTTTACCGTAAACAACATTTGATGTTATTGTAAGAATTGACATTGTAGGAACACCGTCTCTATAAGTGTGATGCTTTCTGATTTTATCCATAAAGGTTCTTACTATATCAACAGCAATGCTGTCCACACGTTCATCATTATTACCGTATTTCGGGAAATCTCCCTCGATTTCATAGTCGGTAACAATTCCGTCCTCATCTCTGATACATTTAACCTTTGCATATTTAATTGCGGACAATGAATCGGCAACAACGGAAAGTCCGGCAATACCTGTGGCAAAATATCTCTTGACATCCCTGTCATGAAGAGCCATCTGGATTTTCTCATAGCAATATTTATCATGCATATAGTGAATTACATTAAGAGTATTTACATACAGTCCTGCGAGCCATTCCATCATATCGTCATATTTGGACATTACGTCGTCATAATCGAGATAATCTCCCTCAACCGGACGGTATTTAGGTCCGACCTGAATTTTCAGACGCTCGTCCATTCCGCCGTTGATTGCATAAAGCAGACATTTTGCAAGATTTGCTCTTGCTCCAAAGAACTGCATTTCCTTACCGATTCTCATAGATGATACACAGCATGCGATCGCATAGTCGTCGCCGTGAGTAGCTCTCATCAGATCATCATTTTCATACTGAATAGACGATGATTTAATAGACATCTTTGCACAGTATTTCTTAAAGTTCATCGGCAGTCTTTTACTCCACAGTACCGTAAGATTAGGTTCGGGAGCAGAGCCGAGATTATCAAGGGTGTTCAGATATCTGAAAGAAGTTTTTGTTACCATCGGTACGCCGTCAATAGAAACGCCGCCTATAGATTCGGTCACCCATGTAGGATCTCCGGAGAACAAAGCATTATATTCGGGAGTTCTTGCGAACTTAACAAGTCTCAGCTTCATAATAAAGTGGTCGATATATTCCTGAGCCTGTTCTTCAGTAATTATTCCTCTTTCAAGGTCTCTCTGAATATAAATATCAATAAATGTTGATGTTCTGCCGAGGGACATTGCCGCACCGTTTTGCTCCTTAACAGCAGCAAGATAACCAAAATAAAGCCACTGGATAGCTTCTTTTGCATTTTTTGCAGGCCTTGAAATATCATACCCGTAAATTCTGCCCAACTCCTTAAGCTCTTCCAAAGCTCTAAGCTGTTCGGCAAGTTCTTCACGAAGACGGATATTCTTTGATGTCATTCTGACAAGAGAAGTATCAAGCTGCTCCTGCTTATCCTGAATAAGCAAATCAACACCGTAAAGTGCAACTCTTCTGTAATCTCCGATAATTCTTCCTCTTCCGTATGCATCGGGAAGTCCGGTGATTATTGCAGCGTGTCTTGCAAGCTTCATTTCAGGCGTATATGCGTCAAAAACCCCCTGATTGTGAGTTTTTCTGTATTTAGTAAAAATATCTACGACTTCAGGATCCACCTCATATCCGTTCTGATGACAAGCATTCTGAGCCATACGTATACCGCCGAAAGGCTGAAGCGAACGCTTGAAAGGCTTATCCGTCTGAAATCCCACAATCTGTTCAAGATCCTTATCCAGATAGCCCGGGCCGTGAGAAGTAATAGTAGATACTATTTTTGTATCCATATCAAGAACTCCACCGGCTTCACGTTCTTTCTCGGACAAATCCATAACCTGTTTCCAAAGCTTTTGAGTGGCTTCGGTGGGGCCTGCAAGAAAGCTTTCATCTCCGTCATAAGGAGTAAAATTCTTTTGTATAAAATCACGTACATTTACAGATGTATTGCTCCATCTACCGGGAGCAAACCCTTCCCATTCGGGCTGAAATTTTCTTTCCATTTTCATATCTCCAATACTTATAAAATTATCATTCAACTCTACATATAGTATGATATCATATATTCAAGCACAAGTCAAGGTATATTCGTCATTTTATATCAGAAACATTTACCATAGAAATCATTATTAGAGTATGAAATATCCTCTTCTATACGCAGCAGCTGGTTGTACTTAGCGGTTCTTTCACTTCTGCTGGGGGCGCCGGTTTTAATCTGTCCCACATTCAAAGCCACTGCAAGATCTGCAATAGCGGTGTTTTCCGTTTCTCCGGAACGATGGGACATTACCGCCCGATATCCGTTATTCTTAGCCATTCTTACAGCCTCGATCGTTTCTGACACCGTACCTATCTGATTCAGCTTTATAAGAATTGCATTTGCCGCTCCCTGACTTATTCCTTTTGAAAGCCTTTCCGTATTGGTAACAAACAAATCGTCTCCCACGAGCTGGATCCTGCCTCCCAACTTATCGGTCATATGTCTCCAGCCCTGCCAATCCTCCTCATCAAGAGGGTCTTCAATAGAACGTATGGGGTATTTATTGCAAAGATTTTCCCAATGAGATATAAGCTGATCGGAGGAAAAGCTCTCTCCGCTTTTTGGCAGAATATATTCACCGCTGTTTTCTGATTTCCACTCGCTTGCAGCAGCGTCAATAGCAAGCACAAAATCTTCTCCGGCTTTAAATCCGGCGGAAGTGATTGCGTCGCATATAAGTTCAAGAGCCTCGTAATCCGCATTAATTTCGGGAGCAAAACCTCCCTCGTCCCCCACCGCTGTGGACAGTCCTTTGTTTTTCAGTATTTTTGCAAGAGTATGAAAAACTTCAACGCACCACTGAAGCCCCTGTGTAAAAGTCTTTGCTCCCACAGGCATGATCATAAACTCCTGAACGTCCAGCTTATTTGAGGAATGAGCTCCTCCGTTGAGAATATTCATCATAGGAACGGGCATTCTATTTGCCGAAGCACCACCGATAAATCTGAACAACGACATTCCAAAAGATTTTGCCGCTCCGTCAGCACAAGCAAGAGAAACTGCAAGAATTGCATTTGCACCTAATTTGGACTTATCTTTTGTACCGTCAAGTGCAATCATTGTTTTATCAATATTATAAATATCAGCAGAGTCCATACCGTTAAGAACAGGAGAAATTTTATTTTTTACGTTGCTTACCGCTTCAAGTACTCCCTTGCCCATATATCTGGAATTATCATTATCCCTGAGTTCACAGGCTTCAAAAGCTCCCGTAGAAGCTCCGCTGGGAGATGCTCCTCTTCCCACAGTTCCGTCTGAAAGCGTTACCTCCGCTTCAACGGTTGGATTTCCTCTTGAATCTATTATCTCTCTGGCATGAATATTTAAAATTTTAGTTTTTTCCATAACTGCGACCTCCATAAAAGTTTCTATGGAAATATTTTAACCGCAACAGGATTTAATATACCAAAGCCAAAGAAAGTCAAAAGTCATAAAACAAAAAATTCCTGACGGGCAAAAGCTCTTCAGGAATTATGAAAATTTTAATTAAACGTCCTTAACTACAGTCGACCTTATAATATTTGTTCAGCTTGGTAGAAAAAATATCGGTTAAAAAATTAGCTGCCACAGCTATGCTGAATATTATTGATATTATCAGCAAAGCTTTTGTACCTTTTTTCATAACAAGACCTCCGTAAAACTTATTTCTATTTATAGTATATCTTATTTTTGCGTCAATTTCAATAGCTTTTCAAATATTTATTAAAAAGTTTGTCTCAGCACTTGAAATTTTTGAAATAATATGTTATACTATAAAAAATTGTGCGTGGTATCAGGCAAACTATGCCTTTAGGGCTTTTATGCCGAATTATTCGTAAAAATTTGCACAAGATATATAAAGAAAGGTCAGGTATTAAATATCATGAGCGTATTGGAAATTGTTGCAGGAATACTCCTGATATTGTCAAGCGTTATAATCGTTATGCTGATTCTGGTACAGGAAAGCAAAGATCAGGGTCTTACATCGGCAATCGGCGGTGGTGCTAACGACTCTTTCTATGAAAAAAACATGGGAAGAACTCGTGACGCAAAGCTTTCAAAAGTCACAAAGATTTTTGGAATAGTTTTAATAATTGTAACATTGGCTGTCAATATTTTAGCTGTTATTAAATAACATGACTAACTGCCCTGCTTTTGCAGGGCTTTTATTTTAATTGTAATTTAAGGATGAGAAAAATGTATTGTGCTAACGGAATTGTTGAAAAATTAAAACCCATGTTTGAATACGCTGACGATTCAACTCTTGATTCGTTTTTCGAGGGTGTGTTGGGAAATGCATACAGCGACAGCATAGACTGCCCCAAATCATCTGTTATAAATGTGGGAGACTTCTTTTTTGTCGCCGGAGAACCGATTATTGCCGAACAGGTAATTAAGCTGGCAGGCGACAACAGATATGCCACATTTATTCCCGACAGTCCGGAATGGTTCGAGGCGTTAAACTCTCACGGCAAAAAGCTGTTGTTTCTGGAACGATATCATACTTCACTTCCGGAAAATGGATTTGATGTCAATGCACTAAAAAAAATCAAAAAAGGCATTGAAAATTATCCTGATTTAATTCTTGAACCTATTGACGAAAAATATTATAAAAAAGCCTTGCAGGAAGACTGGTCAAGTCCCTTTGTATCCAATTTCAAGGATTATGACGAGTTTAGCAACCACGGATTTGGATTTGTTATAACCAAAGGAAGTGAAATTGTCAGTGGAACCTCATGTTTTTCATATTATAAAGATGGAGTGGAAATCGAGGTATCCACAAGAGAAGATTTCAGGGGGCAAGGACTTGCAAAAATATCCTCTGCCGCTTTTATACTTGAATGTATAAACCGGGGCGTTACTCCCCATTGGGACGCAAGAAACAAAGCGTCACTTGCCATTTCCAAAAACATGGGCTTTATATTTAAAGATAAATACATTAGTTTTGAATTTGATCAGGAGCAATTCTGATTCAATAAGGGGCTCGCATAAGTTATTTAAGAACGAGGGAAATATGAAAACAGATTACAGAAAATTAATATACACAAAACTTAAGAAATCAGGGAAAAAGCCGGTAAAATTTAAAGAACTGCTTAAATACTGCCGAGGTAAAGGCTTTGATTTCGACAAGTTTGTTAATACTATAGATAAAATGAAAGCCAAAGGTGAAATTGCGGAGGGCAATAAAGGCTTTACCCTTATTGACCGCAAAAAGCTGACCAAATGCACTATATCCAGGCTGAACAAAACTTACGGATTTGCAAAGAACTGCGATACAGACGAGGAGATCTTCATAGTAGGCAAATATCTCAAAGGAGCAATGCCGGGAGACACAGTACTTGTCCGCACATTTCACGGCAACGGGAACTGCCTTGAGGGAGAGGTCATGCAGATTACCGAAGAAAATTTCACACGTTTTACCGGTCAGATAGTAAATGAATTCGGAGAACTTAAAATCGTTCCCGACACCCTTTGCAAATACGCCATGAGTTTTGACAATCCCATGGGAATAGAGTTATATGAAGGCGACAAGGTCATGGCTGAAATCACACGACGGGGAGATAAACATTCACAGCACAGATGTGATATAATCTCATCCTTCGGAAGCTCTCTGAAAGCGTCCTCCTGTGCGATGTCAATACTTGAAGTAAATGGTATTACTCCGATTTTTCCTCCGGAAGTAATATATGAAGCAAAACAGGTATCAGACTACAGCAAAATAAAAGCAGAAGCACCCAACCGTCTTGACCTGCGTGACAAAGTCATTTTTACCATTGACGGAGCCGACACAAAAGACATAGACGACGCAATTTCTGTTGAAAGAACAAGGAACGGTTATCAGCTTGGAGTTCACATAGCGGACGTTTCGTATTATGTAACACCAAAGTCTGCTCTTGATAACGAAGCCTTTCACCGTGGCACAAGTGTTTATTATGCCAACAGAGTTATACCCATGCTGCCAAAAGAGTTGTCTAACGGGATATGCTCCCTGAATCCTCAGGAGGACAGGCTGGCATTTTCAGCAATCATAAATCTTGATAAAAGCGGAAAAATCACTGATTATAAATTTGCCAAAACCATTATCCGTTCAAGAGTTAAAGGCGTTTATTCGGAAATAAACCGGATACTTGCAGGAGATATAACCGATGAATTACAGGAAAAGTACAAAGACGTTACGGATACTTTCCCTATAATGACTGAGCTTGCAGACATACTATACAATAACAAGCAATCAAGAGGTACGCCTGAAATCGAAACTACCGAAAGCAAGCTGATTATCAGCGATGAAGACATTTGCGTTGACGTTTTACCGAGAACCAGAGGAAGAAGTGAAGAAATAATCGAGGACTTCATGCTTGCCGCCAACGAATGTGCGGCACGGTTCGGAGTGGAAAACAACTTACCCTTTGTATATCGTATACATGAAAATCCCTCCGACGAAAAAATTGAAAGCCTGAAAGAAGAACTTACAAAGCTGAACATTCCTTTTAATCCAAACGGAGAAATAAAGCCACGGGATTTAGCTGAAATACTGAAAAAAGCAAAGGGAACAAATTCATTTATGATTGTGAATAACCTTGTGCTTCGTTCTATGACCAAAGCAAGATACTCACCGGACCCCATAGGACATTTCGGGTTGGTACTTGCCGACTATGCACACTTTACATCGCCTATAAGACGATATCCCGACCTGACTATCCACAGAATTATGAGTGCATTTCTGGACGGTGCAACTGCCGAGCAATGCAATGTGAAATATCAGAAATTTGTTCATGCTTCAGCCGAGCAATCGACAAACACCGAGCTTGTGGCAATGAACGTGGAGAGAGACTGCGAAGACTGTTACAAAGCGGAATACATGAGCAATCATATAGGCGAAGAATTCCGAGGAATCATATCCTCCGTTACCGATTTTGGAATATTTGTACTTCTTGAAAACACCTGTGAAGGACTTGTACACATAGAAAATTTAGGTGAGGGAGAATATTTCTATGACGGCTCGTCAAGCCTTAAAAACATGAACACAGGCAAAGAATACAAAATAGGAGACGCTTTGAAAATAAAAGTTCTTGATGCAAACGTTAATTCGGGCAAGATTGATTTTACCCTTGCATAAAAGTTTAAATAAAAGTAATAACCTGAGAAATTTTTATTCTCAGGTTATTTTTAAAATTATCAAAATTAAAATTTACATTTTACTCGCTCGTCTTCATATCCTTATTTCTGTTCTTAATAAGTTTATGAGTTTTCATGGAATGCAGCTTCATAACGATCTTTTCAGCAAGGTCAATAAGCTTTTTACGTATCGGCATAAATGTATAGAAAAACTCGCCCACATATGTTACAACTTCGCCGTTAAAACCTTTTTTGAATTTATAAACTCCATAATTGGGGTGCGTTTCGTCGGCATAGAACGGAATGCCCTGGAAGTCGTAAATAAAATTATTGCCCTCCAATGCCCAATTAATCATTGTCCACTGCATAAGATAGTTAGGATATGTGTTTCTATGCTGATTTGAAGAAGCCCCATACACATAGCAGGTCTTTCCTGCATACTGAGTTGTAACCGCACCCGAAACGGGAATTTTCTTATCACTTCCCTCTTCGGTAAGATAACACATGAACAAATGGCAATGCTCTTCGCCCAATCCCTCAAGCATCTTTACAAAATACTCTTTTGAACGAATTGAAAAACCGTCTCTGATACCTGTTGCCTGCATCATAGGATAAAAATCGTCAAGAGCCTCAACCCCATGAGCTTCACAGACAACACCTTTTCTGCCGGCTTTTCTGATTCGGTTTCTCCAATCCCCCTTAAAGGTCATCATTACTTCGTCGGGAGTTTTACCCTCTATATTTCTAAGCATATAGTTATTTCTCGCCTGGATAGTCGAAAGCTCGGGAGCATTGTCAATATGAGAAAATCCCATTGAACAGATCATCTTTGTAGTTTCGGTATCTTTTTCCTCAAAGCATGGATCCCACATAAACTGATAACTTTTATACTTCTTTGCCAGCACTTTTACGCCCTCGAACAAATCGGACATTACCTCTTTATCCGACCAATCGCATACAGGACCGTGAGGGGCATACAAAAAAGTGCAGCCGAAAATCGGGATTTTCTTTATAAGCACAAGACAGGTTCCTCTGATCTCACCGTTTTCATCACGAGAAATAACTGCGTCCCAGCCCCAGTTATCTTTTACTTTCGGCCATCTGAGCGACTGCATAAAGTTTCCGTAACGGCTTGTCTTTGCAAAATTTTCATATTCTTCAAGCAATGCTTTATCCGATTTATTTATTATTTCCATAATTTTTATGTCCTTTCATATATTTAAACACACAAGTATTTTAGCACATTTTGTATTAAAAATCAATGGCATTACACCTGTTTTAATTATTTTTTTCAAATTAAACCTTTTTATTGACAAATTCCTCTATTATGTTATAATAGTCTTAGCCTATAAGAAGTTAGAAATTAGAGGTTAGATATTAGATGTTAGAAGCAAGAAATCACAGCTGATTTCTTTCCACTGCAAGGGCAATTTTCAGTTTACTTAACAGCATAATTAGCAAACGCAACATTATGCATTTGCATTTAGAATAGTTCATCACAAAAATTTAAGCAGAGGCAGCGAAAGAATATGAATGAAAGAACAGAATGTATCAATCTTATGTATGAAATTTACCCTCTCAGCAGGAAGCTGGTATTTGACGCATTTGACAATCAAAGAAACAATCTGACCAGAACCCAGCAGATTATCATACTGGCTTTAACCGTAAAGAATACCATGTCAATGTCACAGCTTGCAAAAAAAATCAACACATCCAACGAACAAGCTACCCGTGCTGTTGCACAATTAGTTGACAAAGGCTTTATCAGACGTTCCCATGACAAAAACAACCGCAGAATAATTAATATTTGTCTTACGGAAAACGCTATGGAGTTTTTCATGCAAATCAAAGCAAATATTCAGGACGAACTTTTAAAACGATTTGATTCAATTTCCGACCTTGATATGCACAATTTTCACGATGCACTTCTTGAAATAACAAGAATCTTAAAAAGTATCGATAAATAAGAGTTGAAATGTCCTAACACCGAATGGACTAAGTCACACTATTAATTTGACATTATCTTTTTTACAATTAATCAACTGTACTTAGAAATAATCGCAAAATCTTATGAAAGGATTGATTAAATACATATGAAAATGAGAGGTATATATAATTCAGTAACGGACATCAGAAGAAAAGTATTTACAGAAGTAGCTAAGCTTGCTTATGAAGGCGGAGATTATTCCAGAATCGATGAGCTGCCATATAAAATCGTTCCGGGAAAGGTTGCGGTTTATCGTGAATCTATTTTCCTTGAACGTGCTATTGTAGAAGAAAGACTGCGTCTTGCAATAGGGCTTCCTCTACGACCAATAGATGAACATGAAGCTGTATCACAGGGAATTGAGGAAAGTGCTATAGCAGAAAAATATTATGACCCACCGCTGGTAAATATCATCAAATTTGCATGCAACGCTTGTCCTGAAACACATTATCATGTAACCGACTGCTGTCAGGGCTGTCTTGCACATCCTTGCAAAGAAGTATGCCCTAAAGGTGCAATCGAGATCATTCACGGCAAATCCCACATTGACCAAAGCAAATGCATTAAATGCGGACGGTGTCAAAGCGTTTGTCCTTATAATGCCATAAACAAAATGGAGCGTCCCTGTGCAAGAGCCTGCGGTATGGACGCTATCGGTTCAGACGAAAACGGAAAAGCAAAAATCGATTATGACAAATGCGTTTCCTGCGGAATGTGTCTTGTGAATTGTCCATTCGGTGCGATAGTTGACAAAGGACAGATCTTCCAGCTTATTCATGCAATTAAAAAGGGTAAAAAAGTCATTGCATTGGTGGCTCCTGCATTTGTCGGGCAGTTCGGACCTAAAGCCACCCCGGAAAAGCTTACAGCCGCAATGAAGAAATTAGGCTTTGAAAGCGTGGTTGAAGTAGCAATCGGTGCCGACCTTTGTGCCATTGAAGAAGCCAAAGACTTTATGAGAGAGGTTCCGGAGCATCAGCCGTTTATGGCAACATCATGTTGTCCCTCATGGTCGGTTATGGCTAAAAAGCTGTTTCCGGAACTGGCTCAGAACATTTCTATGGCTATGACGCCAATGGTTTTGACAGCAAGGTTGGTAAAGGAAGAACATCCCGACGCCTGCATTGCATTTATCGGCCCATGTGCCGCAAAGAAACTTGAAGCCAGCCGACGAACAATCAGAAGCGACGTAGACTTTGTACTTACATTTGAAGAACTTATGGGTATGTTTGAAGCCAAAAACGTTAAATTTGAAGATATAAAAGATGATGAAAATGTCGAACTTAACGAAGGAACAGGCTCAGGCAGAGGTTTTGCAGTAAGCGGCGGAGTAGCTCAGGCAGTTGCAGACGTTATCAAGGAACTTGATCCTGAGAGAGAAATCAAAGTTGCTTCAGCACAGGGTCTTCGTGAATGCCGAAAGCTTTTACAGCTTGCCAAAGCAGGAAAATATGATGGATATCTACTTGAAGGAATGGGCTGTCCGGGCGGTTGCGTTGCCGGAGCAGGTACCCTTCAGGCAGTACCTAAATCCACCGCTCTTGTAAACAAGTATGTAAAAGACGCAGACAAACAATGCTCACTTGAAACAGAGCATGAAATCACTTTAGGATTCAACAAATAAGCTATTAAGAATAAGGGCTATTGGATATACACAATAGTTTTTTGCAAATGGTTATATATTGCACGTACGGTATCCTCGCTTTTTAAGCGGGGATATTTTTCTTTGCATAATTAAAACAGCCGCCTTAACGGCAGCTGCTTTTTCATCAACAATTATCATTTTTAAAAACCATAGCAATAGTTTTAAATATAATTTTTAAATCTACTGCAACAGAACGTTCTTTTATGTATTTCAAATCAAGCTCAATCTGCTCCTCCATTGTCAGGCTGTTTTTACCGCCTATCTGCCAATAGCATGAAAGTCCCGGCTTGACAAGCAAACGCAAATCGGAAAGCTCTTCCTGTTCCTTAGGAATAAAAGGCCTTGGACCTACAACAGACATTTCGCCTTTGAGTATATTTACAAGCTGCGGCAGTTCATCAATAGACGTTTTTCTGATAAAGCTGCCCACTTTCGTAACTCTTGGGTCGTTTGTTATTTTAAATGTTGGACCGTCAGCCTCGTTCTTCTCCAAAAGAGAATCACGCATATCCTCAGCGTCTTTACGCATACTTCTGAACTTATAAATTCTGAATATTTTTCCGTCCTTACCTACTCTATCCTGAACAAAGAACGGATTTCCCGGATCTGTTACAAAAATCAGAACCGAAACCACAATAAAAATCGGAGACAAAACTATTAATGCAAGAAGTGAAGCGCAGATATCAAAAGCTCGTTTCAGAAATCCATATATCTTCTTTTCTTTAATCTCCAGCTCATATTCAACCTGCGAGGGTACTTGAAGCACATCAACGACTTCTGTCTCATCGATTGCATCAACAGCAATATTCGTCTGACTCACTGAATCACCCCACACAAATCCATCACCATTATGTTAATGTAACAATGTATATTTCACATATTTATCACATATTATTATACTTAATTTATTGTATTTTGTCAAGAGGTTTAATTATATTGTTATATTTTGTCTAATTACGTCTTTTACATACTTACTCAAAGTTACTAAAACAAAAGCGACCAAGATTTCTCTCAGTCGCTTTTTACAATCTTCAATTTACAAATCTGTTTAGCTTTTAGG
>JBJERB010000013.1:0-4139 GCA_051882055.1 Oscillospiraceae bacterium | reverse complement strand
TTGTACTTTGCACAATAAATATAGTATCGTAATTATAGAAATTACGGTACTATTTTTTTATTGTGGAGGTGTGGAGATGAGCAGTCAGGAAATAGTCAGCATGGTATTTCAGTTTGCATTAACAGGCGGCATTGGTGTTATAACATACTTCCTTAAGCGTACTATAAGTGATATAGATACTTGCAATCATGATATTGATAAGATAAAAGATAACTATGTTACACGAGCTGAAGTAAACGGACTTAAAGATGATGTAATGCAAGTGAAACAGAACTATCTCACTAAGGAAGATTTCTATAGAGAGCAAAACAAGACAGATAAAAAACTTGATAAAATTATGGATATATTAATGGAGCTGAAAGAAGGTAAATAGCGATGGATATGGCAAAACAAATGCAACTCATCAGAGCCGGAAATTTCAAAGAAAACAACGGATCTGTGATGAGAACTATAAATATGTTGAGACATCAGTTTCACAAACTCAAGAGCGTTGAATATGCCCTTCCCGATCTTGAAAAAGGAGAAATAACTGATTCGGTAAACTATCTCTTTGAGGCAGGTTATATACACCTTAGAAACATTATTACAAAAGAACCTGCCAATCTGGCAGACAGTGATTTTGACGAGCTTGAGGCTAAACTTACAGCAAAGGGTATTAGCTTCCTTGTCGGAGGCATACAAGATCCCTGCATTAAGATTTAGGAGGGATTCAAAATGCCGAGAAAACGTCGAAAGCACAGCATTATTGATAAGCTTCCTCCGGAGCTTAAGGCAACAGTAGAAGAAATGATGAAATCTGATTTCACTTATCAAGAGATTGCCGATTATATCAAGTCACAGACCGATCAGGATATTTCTATTACATCTGTGTGGCGATATGCATCAAATCTAAATGAATCTGTTGAAGCGTTGAGAATGGCTCAGGAGAATTTTCGGGTTATAATGGAGGAAATGAACAAATATCCTGCTCTTGATACTACAGAGGGCATCATAAGACTGTTGTCGCATAATGTACTTGAATCAATACAGAACACCCCTGAAGAGCGTTGGCAGCAAATCAACCCTGAGCAGCTGATCAAGCAAGCGACTGCATTAGTTAAAGCTGCAAGCTACAAGAAAAATCTTGATATTAAAAACGAAGATATACTTTCGGCTGGATTTGAACAGGTTAAAACAATGGTATTTGAAGCGATGGCAAAAGAACGACCTGATCTTTACGCTGACGTTGCACAGTTTTTAAATCAGAAGCGAAGTGAAACACAATGATTTACGTTGTATCCGTTAAACCCTCAGCGGAAATTGAGGTTTGTGCAAAGCTAAAAAATAGTGGCATAAATGCTTTTGCTCCCATGAGAAATGTGTTAGAGCGTAACAAAGGCAAATGGCATGAAGTTGCTCGAATAGTATTTTCATCTTATGTTTTTATAGATATTGATTTGACAGATGAAATTTACTACAAAGTCAAAAATACAAATGGTGTACTAAGATTTTTAGGAAAACCACCTGAACCAATCAGACAAACGGAAATTGAACATCTTTGCTGGATTTTTGAAATGCAGAACATTGGCATATCAAAAGGCGAAATGAAGAACGACAGACTGGTTATTACAGAAGGTGCTTTGGTTGGTAAAGAACATATAGTTACTGACTATAACCCACGCACTATGCGAGGGTGGATACATACTAAAATAAATGGCAAGGATCATAAATTTAGCGTTACCATTGACACACGATAAGACTATACAATATATGCACAGGTTGATTCGTCCCTGTGTCATAGTTGTATACGACACAGGGTTAAAACAGGCGTTTGAAACAAAACGTGCTGAATGGCGGAGCATATCCTCATAAAACACCGTTTGACAGCTATTTAAATGCCGTTTAAATCGTTTTAACAAAGCTGTTAGTAAAACCAATCTAAAAATAATACAAAGTCGTTTAAATCAGCGTATATTTTAAATCTTAGGAGGTGGCGAAATGAATCAAAAAAGAAAACATGCTATTAATATGCTTGCTGATGTTGTTGATAGCATTGATAATGTGAAAGTTAAAAATGATGTGATGAGCCTCGAACAATTATCTGAGGCTTTTTTAAGTGAGAAAGATCCTGCAAAGCGTAAACAGCTTGCGGAAGAATTTAAAAAACAGCACGAAGAACTGCACGATTTTCTCGCCGCCAATCCAGATTTGATTAATGCAGAAGTTGAGAGGGCTTTGCTATCTGCTGCTCTCGGAGGAGAATATGTGGATGAAGAAGTAAGAATTAATTCTAACGGAAAACGAACATATAAACGAACCAAGAAACATATCGCACCAAACGCATCTGCAGCGTTAAGTTATTTGCAGAATAAAGATAAGGAAAACTGGTCACCAAATCCAAAGGCTGACCCTGAGCTTGAGGATACCTCTGAAATTGAGGAGGATGTTTATGGCTAAAAAAATTAAATCTCTAAAGCGTAAAAAGACTATTCCTTATAACTTTGGAGATAAACATAAGGCATATATACGCAAAAGCAAAGACTGTATGATCAATGTCGCCGAAGGTGCAGTTCGTGCCGGTAAGACAGTTGACAATGTACTTGCATTCTGCCACGAACTCAAGACTACCAAAGATAAGATACACCTTGCTTCGGCATCTACGCTTGGCAATGCTAAGATTATCTTAGGTGACTGCAACGGCTTTGGGATAGAGCATTATTTCCGTGGTCAGTGCAGATGGGGCAAGTACAAAGGCAATGAGGCATTGATAATTTGCGGGGCTGATACAGGATTTAAAACCCGTATAGTTATATTTTCCGGAGCAATGCTCGCAAGCAGTTATAAATCAATCCGTGGCAATTCATATGGAATGTGGATCGCAACTGAAATTAATCTGCACCATAAATCCTTTGTGCAGGAGGCTTTCAACAGATCTATTGCAGCAGATAAACGTAAAGTATGGTGGGATTTAAACCCGGATAATCCAAAATCATGGGTTTATACAGAGTATATTGATAAATATCAGCAGGATGCAGCTTCCGGAAAATTTATCGGAGGCTATAATTATGAGCATTTTACCATCGATGATAATATTAATATCACTGATGATCGTAAGGCGGAAGTAAAATCACAGTATGATCCAACATCAATTTGGTATAAGCGAGATATCCTTGGATTAAGAATGAGGGCTGAAGGATTGATTTTTCGGAATTTTGCTAATAATCCTGATAAGTACATTGTTGATGATATTGATAAATCAAAAATTACAAGCATACAAGTCGGAATTGACTTTGGCGGAAATAACTCAAAGACCACATTTGTTGCTACAGCCTTTATGGAGGGATTTAAAGAACTGATAGTTATTGATGATTACAAGGTCGAGGGTGGCAAAGGTGAGGTTAATCCAGAAACGATATATAAGTGTTTTATAGATTTTGTAAGGAGATTATACAGCGGTTTTAACCCTCTTTTAATTAAATTCGCTTGGGCTGATAATGAGGCTCAGGCATTGATAAATGGTCTTAGGGTTGCGTGTGCAAGGGCAAAACTACTTATAAAAATAGTTGACTGCTACAAAGCAAAGGTCAATGACCGAATATCTACTTTGGCATCATTAATGGCACAGGATAGATTTTTTGTTATGCGACATTGTAAAAATGTCATTGGAAGTCTGTCAGAACAGATTTGGGACTCTAAATATGAAACAGAGGATATCAGACTTGATGACGGAACTTGTGATATTGATACAGCTGACGCATTGGAATATAGCTTTAGTAAATTTATTAAGGCTTTAATCGCAGCAGGAGGTGGAAACGGTGAATAAAGAAATCATAAATTGGCTTAACATTAATTACGATTATAATATTTCTGCTGATTACTATGATATTATTCATGAATGGAAAGATTGGTGGAAAGGCTATCATGATCCGTTTCACAGGATTAAATTTGAAAACGGAGAGAAAATCCGAAGTCGAGATATGTATACGATGAAAATGGCTAAGAAAGTTTGCGAAGATTGGGCAAGCATCTTGATTAATGATAAAACTTTTATTAAAATTGATGATAAAAAAACACAAAGGTTCTTAATAGGTGATACGGAAAACGGTGGAGTTTTCGGCAGCAATAACTTTTGGAATCAAGCAAACGATCTAATGGAAAAA
>JBJERB010000012.1:13583-24404 GCA_051882055.1 Oscillospiraceae bacterium | reverse complement strand
GGAGTGTGCATTTTACATTAGTATCAGATAATTGTGTATTCAAAGTTTTCCCAATGCAGGTTAGTTCCCTCGTCGGCTTCTTCCGGAATTAATGCTCTGGCAATAGGCAGAATATCTCCGCTTTCCATGTTTTTTAAATGTGCATAATCACCGTCAATTTTAATTACAATATAGTCAATCGGTTCCATAATATTTCCCTTTCATTACATAAACAATACATTTTTTTCTCCTGCTGTTTTCTGCAATTCTTCAATAAGACTGCGTGTCAGATGAACAGTAGGTGCCGATTTAACAGCGGTCATTTTTTTGAGATCTGCAAAATAGATATTAAACCGATTTTGAGACTGCGGATTATAATTGTTTTCAGCTAATTCTTTACAAGCATTGATAACTTTTGCGTCATGGGAATCCACCCTTACGCATATGTTTCGTTTTAATGCCAATTCACAAAAACGCTCTGCAGGTTCAATTAAATCTGCAATAATCTTTGGATTTTCATCATCTTTCAAAGAGATTTTACCTCTGATATGCAAA
Source organism: Oscillospiraceae bacterium (assembly GCA_051882055.1). Lineage (GTDB taxonomy): Bacteria > Bacillota > Clostridia > Oscillospirales > Ruminococcaceae > FB2012. The sequence goes on along the minus strand of JBJERB010000012.1, from coordinate 23,870 downwards.
ACGCTGTTGTCTTTCAACAAACCGCTTACCACTTCATATATTGTGGGAAAGACTATAACCTCAATACTGCCTGATTTGTCCTCAAAGTCAGTAAAACTCATTAACGCTCCGTTTTTGGTCTTAAATAATTTCTTGTGAGTAAACATGGCTATCAAATCCACGTAATCTCCGTCTGCAAAACCTTTTTGTTTCTGATTTGCATATTCAATAATATTATTAATATTCACACATTTTGAAGCCAGAGCTATAGATTCAAATTCATCAATAGGATGTCCCGATATATACATCCCTACCGATTCATGTTCAAATTCAAGCAGTTTCTTATACGGAAATTCTTCCGCCGGCTGTATTTCTATACCCATTTCATCAGCCGAAGCAGAGCCGCCGAAAAAATCCAGCTGTCCCTCAAGATTAACTCTGCTTTCCTGAGCTGCCGACTGCATAAGCATTTCGCATGAATTAAGCATTTCATGACGGTTATTGGGAAAACAGTCGAACGCTCCGCTTTTGATAAGAGCTTCACAGGTTCTGACTTGAATTTCTCTGCCCGTCATACGTCTGCAAAAATCCTGAAGAGAAACGAATTCACCCTTTTCCTCCCGCTCTTTGATTATTGCCGTTATTGCACTTTCACCAAGGCTTTTAACGGCAAGGAGTGCAAATCTTATTCCTTCTCCCTCGGCGGTAAAACCACGGTCGCTTTTGTTAATATCAAGGGGAAGTATCTTTACTCCGTTTTTGGTTACATCTGAAATGTATCCGTATAATTTTTCTGTGCTGTCCAGCAGCGTAATAGTCATCAGTGCCGCCATGTACTCACGATAATAATGGCATTTCAGATATGCGGTCTGATATGAAATAGTGGCATATGCCGCCGCATGAGATTTATTAAAAGCATATGAGGCAAAGCTTGTCATCTCATCAAAAATCTCATTGGCAACTTTAGCAGGGACTCCGTTTGCAACCGCACCTACGCACTGACCTTCTTCTCCATAGATAAATGCTTTTCTTTCGTTCTCAAGAACCGAATGTTTTTTCTTTGCCATTGCTCTTCTGACTATATCTGCTCTGCCGTAAGAATAACCCGCAAGAGTTCGGAATATCTGCATTACCTGTTCCTGATAAACAATACAACCATAAGTTACATCAAGTATGTCTTTCAGAAGCGGATGCTTATATGTGACAAGATTCGGGTTATGCCGGTTTCGTATATAAGTTGGAATAGAATCCATCGGTCCCGGACGATAAAGGGATATAACCGCAATTAAATCTTCAATTCCTGTCGGTCGGAGTTTCATTATTGTAGAAGTCATTCCTGCACTTTCAAACTGAAAAACGCCCTCGGTTTTACCCAGAGAAAGCATATCATATACTTCCTTGTCGTTGAGAGGAATTTTTTCAATGTTAAACCCCGGATTTTTTTCTCTTACAGCCATCTGGCAATGATTTATAATTGTAAGATTTCGCAGTCCGAGAAAATCTATTTTTAAAAGTCCCAAACGTTCAAGTACAGTCATTGTATACTGTGTTGAAACCTGCCCGTCCCTTGCATATAACGGAACATAATGATCCACCGGTTCTTTTGTAATAACAACTCCCGCCGCATGGGTAGAAGCGTTTCTCGGCATTCCCTCAACCTTTATTGCAGTATCAATAAGGCGGTGTATTTCAGGGTCGCCGTTATACATCTTTTTCAAATCAGGTGAATTTTCAATAGCTTCATTAAGGGTCATGCCTCTGGGAATAGCTTTCGCAACCCTGTCTCCTGTCTGATAGGAAAGCCCCATTGCCCTTGCGACATCCCGTACAGCCGCCTTTGCCGCCAGCGTTCCGAAAGTTACAATCTGAGCAACATGATCCGCTCCGTAACGTCTGACCACATAATCGATAACCTTTTGTCTTCCCTCCATACAGAAATCTATATCAAAATCAGGCATAGAAACCCTTTCAGGATTAAGGAAGCGTTCAAACAGCAAATTATACTTGAGAGGATCAATACCTGTGATACCGATACAGTATGCACAAAGGCTTCCGGCACCCGAACCTCGTCCGCAGCCTACCGGTATTCCCTGCTTTCTCGCATAATTTATAAAATCCCAGACAATAAGATAATAATCTGTATATCCCATGCTTGTGATTACCGAAAGCTCATATTCCAGTCGGCTTCGGGCTTCATCCGTGGGATGCTCATAACGTTTACTCAGTCCCTCGAAACACATGTCACGCAAAAATTTCTCATTATCCTCAACCCCGTCTATATGAAAATAAGGAAGCTTTGTTTTTCCGAATTCAAATTCTATTTCACATTGTTCAGCTATTTTTACTGTATTTGCAACAGCGTCAGGGCATGACGGAAAAAGCTCCAACATTTCGTCGCCGGATTTAATGTAAAACTCATCTGTTGGAAATTCCAGCTTGTTTGGGTCATTGACGGTTGTACCGGTTGAAATACAAACCAATATACGCTGAGCCTCTGAATCGGATCTTTCAAGATAATGTGCGTCGTTTGTTGCCGCAAGCGGTATTCCGGTTTCACGGGACAACTTTACAAGAAGAGGAATAATCCTTTGCTGTTCTTCAAATTTGTGATTCTGAATTTCTATATAATAATTACCTGCTCCGAAAATATCAAGATATTTCAAGGCAGTTTCCTTTGCACCGTTATAATCGCCGTTGGTAAGTTTTCTTGGTATTTCACCAGCAAGGCAGGCGGAAAGACAGATCAACCCGTCATGGTATTTTTCAAGCAGTTCCAAATCAATTCTCGGCCTGTTGTAAAATCCCTGAGTGTATCCCATAGACACCATTTTTATCAGATTCTGATAACCTTGATTGTTTTTGCAAAGCAATACAAGATGATAAGATGACGAATCTATTTTTGCTATTTTATCATGCCGAGTTCTTGGAGCAACATAGACTTCACAACCGATAATGGGCTTTATACCCCGTGCCTTACACTCATTATAAAATTCAACGGCAGCGAACATATTTCCGTGGTCTGTTACCGCACAGGCTGTCTGACCCAGCTCTTTCACACGTGAAACAAGCTGTTTAATACGGCACGCTCCGTCAAGCAGCGAATATTCGCTATGCACATGGAGATGTACAAAATCAGTCATATCAAACCTCGTAAGTTATTTTTTCTGCGAACGGATTTCATCCGCAATTTCTGCTATCTTAATTAATCTGTGATTTGCCCCGGAACGGGAAATAGGCGGATCAAGTGCCTGTCCCAGATCTTTCAGGTTAAAATCCGGATTATTATATCTTACCCTTGCAATTTCCTGAAGATTATCCGGCAAACTTCCGATTCCCACAGTGTCGTCGATAAGCTCAATATCCGCAATCTGCCGTTCTGATGCTTTCAGAGTTTTCTCAATATTGGCATTATCACAATTAACCGCACGGTTGATTTTATTTCTCATGTCTTTGAAAATTTTCACATTCATAAGCTCAAAAGAAGAGTTCACAGCTCCCATAATTGTAAGCATATCAATTATATTTTCAGATTCTTTTATGTATACAACATGAGTACTCTTTCGTTCGGTATATTTGGGAATTATATTGAAATTATCAATTATCAATGCTCCCAGATCGTTGCATAAATCAAGAGTAGGAAGAACAAATTCCAAGTGATATTTTTTTTCGGGATTATTGACCGAACCGCAGGAGAGAAACACACCCGAAATAAGCTGAGGATAAAACTTAGCTTTAGGCAGTTCATTTTCGGTTAACCTTCTTACCGAATCCATGCGGAAATATTTCAGTATAGCCATGCGGTTTTCAGCATTGTCAACACTTAAAGTAAATAAAGTAATATCGTTCTTCTTCTGAACTTCCGATACCGTTACCGCGTTTTCATCATCGCATATTCTCGAAATATTATTCTTAAAAAAGTCTGCAACAGACCTATGCTCAGTCAGAAACATAATTTCTTCCGCAGTAAGGTTGTTGCAGGCAATCAGTATTCCCATAAGGCAGGCATCAGCCTTTGGCTTAGAATTAATTTTGCTTATTATTTCTTCTTTTACCTTGTATGAGAAAGAATGTTCCTTCATCAGATATCTCCCGTCTAACGCTTATCAATATCCCTGTGATATACACGTATCTTGTAATTTTCCGACTTTAAATGCTTCGCCAATGCCTCGGCGAAAGTAACGCTTCTGTGCTTTCCGCCTGTGCATCCGAATGCTACAACAAGCTGTGATTTTCCTTCCTTTTTATATAGAGGAATAAGGAAATCAAGCAGATCCGTAAATTTGTTAAGTAAAGTTTTGGCGTCCTCAAAACTCATTACATATCCTGAAACCTCACTGTCAAGTCCTGTTTTTTCTTTCAGCTCAGGAATATAAAAAGGATTGGGCAGACATCTTACGTCAAAAATCAAATCTCCGTCGGTCATCGGCCCGAATTTAAAGCCAAAAGAACGCACGTCTATATACATACAATCCTCATTATTATCAAGGAAAATAGAATACATTCTTTCCCTGAATTGTGCGGTAGACATACTTGAAGTGTCAATATAAAAATCCGCAAAAGCCTTAATAGGCACAAGCATATCTCTTTCCGTTTCTATTGCTTTTCTGATGTTGCCGAAAGAAACCTCATCAAGAGGGTGTTTTCTTCTTGTTTCTTTATATCTGCGGACTATTACATCATCAGAAGCGTCAAGAAAAAGAATCTTAAGATTTATATCCTGGGATTTAAGCTGCATAATTGTATCTTTCAATTTCAGAAACAAATCTCCGCCTCTTACATCCGCAACAAATGCGACTTTATTTATTTTTCCGGCAGACTGAGCACAAATATCCGCAAATTTTGTTATTAATTCCGGAGGCATATTATCAACGCAATAATACCCTATATCTTCTAACACGTTTATGGCACTGGATTTTCCTGATCCGGAAAGACCCGTTACTATTAAAAATTGCATGTTATGACCATATTCTCCCCTGAGAATATGTACTCCTTTCCTGTGTTTTAAACTTAACATAATTCCGATTTAACCGCAAAAAAACAAAGCCGTCCTTCATTATTGCTATTTATACGGAATTATTTTCACCTCGCATTCAAGAAAATACCCTGTCTGTTCCTGTACAATTTTTTGTACTTCTTTTATCAAATTTACAACATCGCCGCAAGTAGCATTATTATAATTTATCACAAACCCACAATGCTTTTCTGAAACCATCGCACCGCCAACCGAGAATCCTCTCAGTCCACAATCCTGAATAAGCTTGCCTGCGAACTGGCCAACAGGTCTTTTAAAAGTCGATCCGGCATTTGGATATTCAAGAGGCTGTTTCTCTTTACGACGAGTCATAAGCTCGTTCATTTTTTCGGAAATCTCATTTTTGTCGCCTTTACATAGCTTAAAGATACCCTTTGTAATAATGCAGTCATTAGTCTGGAATATGCTGTGACGATAAGACATATCAAGCTCTTCTGCAGTAAAATTTAATATCTTACCGCTTTTGTCAACGCACTCCACCGAATACAGGACATCTTTGATCTCTCCTCCGTAGGCTCCGGCATTCATATATACTGCACCGCCGACTGTTCCCGGAATTCCGTATGCAAATTCCAATCCGGACAAAGAATTATCAAGGGCAAATCTGCACAGCTTAATCAGACTGCATCCTGCCTCCACCTCTACAGTCTGCGAATCTGTCAGCCTGATGTGGGCAAAATCGCTTCCTAAATGAAAAGCCACACCGTCAAAGCCTTTGTCATCACAAAGCATGTTTGAACCTTTACCGATAACAAGGTATCTGACGCCGTTTTTATTACAGAACGCAACAAGCTCCGATAAAGCCTGCTCTGAATTTATTTCAACAATCAAAGGGCATTTTCCGCCTATTTTAAAAGTTGTATACTCTTTCAGCATTTTGTCTCTGCATACTTTACAGCCTAAGTTCTCTGACAAAGTACAGACCTGCTGTATGTTCATAATTATAATCAATCCTTTCGGAAATAGTAGGATTTTTAATATGTACGCTTCTAAATAAGCGTATATGATCGGTTATTAATTATATATCAAGATTTTTGTGCTTTTTAAGTATATGCTCCCTGACTTTATTCCAGTCTGAATTTATAATCAGCCTTTCAGGGAATTCCACATCGCAGATAATCTGCATGGCATTAGGTACCTGTGCGATATTCTGGCAAAAATGGCTGTCCGAATCAACAACTACAGGTACTTCATATTTTTTGCAAAGCTTCAAAAGCTCATAGCAATTTTCCCTTGATCCCGGTTTATTTATAATCGAGCTTTCATTTATTTCAACCAGCTTTTCATACTCCTTAAAAGATTTTACGCATTTCTCATAATCAAACATAAAAGTATCGCTTGTGGGGTGACCGATTACATCTATAAATGGATTTTCACAAACTTTTAAATATGCGTTTGTTATGTTTTCAATGCTGTCAGGCTTAATAGCTTCTTCATGCATGGAAGCCACAACCCATTCCATATTTGACAGCATCCAATTCGGAATATCAATATTTCCGTTTATATCAATAATATTTGCCTCAACGCCTTTAAGCACAGTTACACCGTATATCTGTCTGGGAAGCACTCTCATATTATAAAAATGCCATTCATGAGGAGAATCCGGCATAGCCATTCCGTGGTCAGTCATTGCAATAGCCTTTATTCCGTATTCCGAAGCCCACTTGCAGTTTTCGGAAATAGTGGAATATGCATGAGTTGAAGCAATAGTGTGAGTATGCAAATCTACCTGTAATTTCATTCTAAAAATCTCCTTGTTAATTAAATATTATCCCAATCTTTCACTTTATCTTTGGTATCCATCTGAAGTCCCAGATTGTCAAGCAATTCCTGAGCCGCATTATATCCCATCTTTTTCTGACGGTTGTTCATTGCTGCTACTTCAAGTATAACTGCTAAGTTTCTTCCTGGTTTAATAGGGATCGTAAGACTTGGAACCTTTACTCCGAGAATAGTTGTATACTCGTTGTCAACACCCATTCTGTCATAAATTTTTTCTGAATCCCAAGGCTCAAGCTCAACAATAAGGTCTATTTTTTCAGTGACCTTTACAGCTCCCATACCAAACAGACGTCTTGTATTAATAATACCTATACCACGCAGTTCAAGGAAATGTCTTATGTTATCGGGAGATGATCCCACAAGGCTGAAACTTGATACTTTCCTGATTTCCACAGCATCGTCGGCAACAAGTCTGTGTCCACGTTTTACAAGCTCAATAGCACATTCCGACTTACCTACTCCGCTTTCGCCCACAATAAGCAATCCTTCGCCGTATACTTCAATAAGCACTCCGTGACGGGTAATTCTCGGAGCTAGTCTTACATTAAGCAAACCAATCAACGCAGCTATAAAAGTAGTGGTGCTTTCGGAAGTCCTTGCAATAGGGATCTCATATTTCTTCGCAAGCTCTAACATCTCAGGATAAATCTCATGTCCTCTTGCCACTATAAACATAGGAATTTTTGTAGCAAACAATGCTTCGATACGCTGATATCTTGTTGCTTCGTCCAATGACGCCATATATGCAAATTCCATATTTCCGCAAACCTGTATTCTTTCAGCGTTAAAATATTCATAGAATCCCATAAGCTGCAGTCCCGGACGGTTACAGTCGTTATCGGATATCAGAAGCTCGCTTGTATCCTTTGGTGTATAAACGACCTCCAATCTGAGTTCGTCAACTATATCCTTGATTGACACGGTAAACAATTCAGCCATAGTAATACTTCCTTTCGTGACTAAAAATTAATAAGTCCTTTATTATACATTTCCTGTGCGGCAATCATAACCCCTGCTTTCCCGGTAGGGTATGTAATTCCACCCTGAAGCCATACGGCAAAAGGCGGACGGATCGGTGCGTCAGCCGAAAGCTCAATGGACGCTCCCATAGTAAATGCTCCCGCCGCCATAATCACTTTGCTGTCATATCCCGGCATATCCCATGCTTCAGGAGTTACATAAGAATCCACAGGAGAACCTTTTTGTATTCCACGGCAAAAGGCAGTCAGGTTCTCTTCATTTTCAAGCAAAATCGAAGATATGATATCCGTTCTTGTTTCATCACTTTTGGGCAAAGTTTTAAAACCTAATTTCTCAAAGAAACGGCAGGCAAATACTGCGGTTTTTAGTGCCGAAGCAACTGTCTGCGGAGCAAGAAAGAATCCAAGGAACATTTCTCTTGTCTGATTCAGTGTACAGCCTACTTCCTTTCCCATACCCACACATGTAAGCCTGTCAGCACACATTTCAACCAGATCGGCTCTTCCGCATATATATCCTCCGGTGGACGCAATTCCGCCTCCCGGATTTTTAATAAGAGACCCTATTATCAGATCCGCTCCCACAGAGAGGGGTTCTCTTTTTTCTACAAACTCTCCGTAGCAGTTGTCAACCATTACAATAACATCGGGGTTTGCGTCTTTAGCCTTTTTGACCATTTTCTCTATTGTTTCAACAGACAAAGACGGTCTGAGAGAATAACCTCTTGAGCGCTGGATATATGCTACTTTTGCATCCTTAGCAAGTTCTGAAATTTTATTATAATCAGGATATTTGTCATCAATCAGATCAGCCTGAATATAGTTTATCCCGAAATCTTTAAGAGAACCCTTGCCCTTATCTCCTCTTATGCCGATAACTTCCTCAAGAGTATCATAGGGCTTGCCGGTCATGGCAAGCATAGTATCTCCTGTTCGCAGTACTCCGAACAAGGCAGTGGACAAAGCGTGAGTACCGTTGACAAAAATATGTCTCACTATTGCGTCCTCGCCGCCGAAAGCCTGAGCAAATACCTTATCCAAAGTATCTCTTCCAAGATCATCATATCCATATCCCGTTGTGCCTTTCAGGCAGCCCTCCGACACACGGTTATTTATAAAAGCGGACAGTACTTTCTGACCGTTATACTCTGCAATATCATCAATTTCAGCAAACATAGAAGCACATTCTTTCTCTGCTTCCTTTGCAAAATCCACTATTTTTTTATCTATATTAAATATATTATCTGTCATTTATACTTTTCCTCTCAAAAACAATATCGGTTCCTACTTCTTTAAATCCTATCTCCTCGTAATAACTTACTCTGTTCGGTCTTGCGAGAAGTTTTACGCAAAAACCGTCCATGGTCAGCCTTTCGCCGATCCAGTAAAGCAGATGTCTTGCATGAAAATTTCCACGCTCTTCCGGTATGGTAGCAACATGCCCTATAAGAGCCGTGCCGTCAATTATGTACTGGATGGTAGCAGTTGAATAATCCCCCAAAAGAAACGACTGGGACAGTCCGTGCCTTATCCTGTGTGAAGTATCCGTAATCCACAGCTCATATGAGTCGGCAATAGCCGGAAAACTGGTTTTAAGCACATTGAAAACATTATCAAGCTTCGGGATCTCATCAACCACCATAGACGGAAGATTGTTCTTTGACACAAATTCAAATTCAGTTCTTGTTTCATATCTGTATTCCGAATCTATACCGTGAAAAATCATATTTGCATATCGGCATTCAAGCTCAACGATTGAGGGTTTATTCATCATAATAAACCCGGCTATCTCATTAATAATATTATCGTCAAAGGATCTCTCCTTAAATGAAGAAATCATCATAGAAGAATTAAACACTGATATTATTCCAAAGCTTATTCCGTTATCTTCTATCAAATAAAATCTTGAAAAATCATATTTGTTTCCGTAAGCATAAAAATGAGATTTTATACGTCTTGAATAATGATTGTTTTTTAATTTATCCAAAAGATCATTATCTATATTCTTTGTTTCAAAAATCATTCAATATAAATCCTATCCAATAACAATTTTGCCAGTCTGTAAGAATTAAATAAATCGTCCTTATCAATTACGCATGAAGGCGAATGAAGATATCTGCAAGGCAAAGATATCGCCGCAGTTCTGACTCCGCCCCTTGATACGTGTATAGCTCCTGCGTCATTTCCTCCGGCAATCAAGGTTTTGGTCTGACATGGAATATTATTGTCACCTGCAATTCCAAAGGCAAGGCGATAAAGCTCTTTGTCATAAACAGTATGTCTGTCCATAAAAGAAACCACCGGACCTTTGCCCAGTCTGCACACCTTGTTCTCACCGTCTGCCGAAGGTATGTCCGCCGCTGTGGTAGATTCAAGAACAACAGCAAAATCGGGATTGACCGTATATGCCGCAGTTGTAGAACCACGCAGTCCGATTTCCTCCTGTACCACAAAGGTGAACCATGTGTCATACTCAAGCTCGCCGTTTATCATCTCAAGCATTATTGCACAGCC
>JBJERB010000012.1:0-13483 GCA_051882055.1 Oscillospiraceae bacterium | reverse complement strand
TCGTTAATATAAGTAACGATCATTCCCACCTCGTCCATGTGAGCGGAAATCATTACTTTTTTATCAGAGTGCTTCCTGCCTTTTTTAAAAGCAATAACATTACCCAGATTGTCAATTTTATATTCTGCCTTGTTTTCGATTTTTTTGCAGATATAATCTCTTACTCTGCCCTCATCTCCGGAAATGCCGTTAATCTGACATAAATTTTTAAGAAGTTCAATCATTTCACGTTACCTTCCTCGCAGAATTCCGCAATAAGTTTTCCTGTGTTTTCTATATCCGTCAGACTTACGGCTTCAACAGGAGTATGCATATATTTCAGTGGTATAGAAACAGTGCAGGTTTTTACGCCATTTCTTGTTGTTCCAATCTCGTCCGCATTAGTACCCGTTTTACCGTTCATAACCTCAATCTGATAAGGAATACCGCTTTTTTTCGCTGTATTGATCAAGCTTTCGGACATTTCCCTTGAAAGCGACGGAGCAACGCCTATCATTGGTCCGCCGTTTATCTTTCCGCAGTTTTCAGGGATTTCTCCCCGTGTCATTGCAAAAGAAACATCTACAACAATGGAAAGGTCTGGATTGATTTTATATGCTCCGATTTTAGCTCCTCTTTCACCGATTTCCTCCTGAGAAGAGAAAAGGACGCATATGTTATATTCTGAATCCTTTTCTTTCAATAATTCCAACGCATAAATTATCGCCGCAACGCCGCTTCTGTTATCGAGAGCATGAGATGTTACAACACCGTTTTCCAATGATATCAATTCATTCCTGATTAAAACTCTGTCCCCAAGCTGAACAATTTTTTCAGCCTGCTCCTTTGTCATTCCGATATCAACATATATTTCTCCTGTTTCAGGCACTTTTGTGTTATCCTTTTCGAGATGAGGGGGTGTAGACGTTATAACGCCCTTTATTGTTTTGCCGTAACACAAAACCTCAACCTGCTGGGCAAGCAAAAGTCTATTATCAATTCCCCCACAGCCTGATACTTTCAAAAATCCCTCATCGGTAATATATGTTACTATCATTCCGATCTCATCTATGTGGGCGTCCAGAAGAAGGGTTTTCTTTTTATCGCTGAAGTTCTTCGGTATACCGTAGACATTGCCGAAAGAGTCTGTTTCAGCGTCAAGATAGCTTCCGATCAATTTGCATGCATATTCAGAAGCGACATTCTCCTCACCCGAAACGCCGTTTTTATTCACTAAGTTTTCAAGGATTTCTTTTAAATTCATAATCCGGGCTCCAAATAAGTTTTTACAGTTCATTTACCAGCTTTTTAAAATGATTGCCCCTGTCTTCAAACATTCTGTACATATCAAAGCTTGCACAGGCAGGCGACAGGCTTACAATATCCCCCTCGGAAGCAAGTTCATTAGCCGTATGTACAGCTTCTTCCATAGATTTAACATGAACTATTTTAAGTCCGCTGGCAGGATATTCATCACATTCGGTAACCGCTTTCTCTATTTTATCCGCAGTCGCTCCCATAAGGATAAGTATCTTAACATGGTCATTTACCGGCTTTGCCATTGGTTCAAAAGGTATTTTCTTATCATACCCACCTGCTATAATAATTATTTTTTTATCAAAAGATTTTAATCCCGCAATTACTCTTGTGGGACTGGTTGCGATAGAATCATTATACCAACGCACACCGTCAAGCTCTCTTACAAATTCAATTCTGTGTTCAACGCCGCCGAAATTTTTTGCTACCTTAACAATACTGTCAATAGAAACCATACCCCATACAGCCGATATAGCTGTAAGATAATTATCAACATTATGGATCCCCGGTATTTTTATTTCATCCTTATTGATAATCTCCGTAACTACTCCGTTCTCTTTATAGCATAACATTCCGTCGCTGCGGAGGAATGCACCTCTTTCAACCTCACGGGTAAGTGAAAAGTTTACAAGCTTTCCTCTTACCATATCCGAAAGCTTCATTGTTTCTTCGTTGTCATAATTCAGAACAGTTCTGGAAAAAGCGTTCTGATGGCGTATAATATTACATTTTGCGTCTATATATTCCTCCATAGTTCCGTGAACGTCCAGATGATTGGGTGAAATGTTGGTAATAACGGCAACATCGGGAGATTTTCTCATAGATATAAGCTGAAAGCTGGAAAGCTCTACTACTGCCACATCGGTTTCGGCAACAGTTTCAACGATAGGAAGCAGTGCCTTTCCTATGTTCCCTCCAAGATGAACTCTTCTGCCTTCGGTTTTCAAAAATTCGCTGATAAGAGTAGTTGTGGTTGTTTTTCCGTCCGAGCCGGTTACTCCGAAAATCGTGCAAGGACAAAGATCGAAGAAAACCTCCATCTCAGAGGTAATTACTACCCCCTGTTTTCTTGCTTTTGTAAGAATTTCGTTATTGTAATACATACCGGGAGTTCTGAAAACCACATCGCAGTTAAAAATCTCGTCAAGATAGTTTTCGCCTAAAGAGAATTCAGCACCTTTTGCAGAAAACTCCTCGTATATATTTTCATCAAAATGATCTTCATCTTTTTTATCGCAAATCACCACATTTATTCCTTTAGTCAGAAACACCCTTATCAATTCCAGATGACTGACCCCCGTACCGATAAACGCTACCCTTTTATCTTTTATCATATTGAAAAAACGCTGTGCTTTTGTCATATCAAATTATTCCTCCGTCTAAAATATTTATTTATATTCAAAGTATCAAAATATATTTACATTATAAAAAGCATTAACTATACACACTTATACGATTATATTATATATCATTTCACATAAAAAGGCAAGTACTTTAAATTATTAATTTCATCCTGAAATTATTTTACTTGCTATTTACAATGACATAAATCAATACTAAAGATTATATGAACACAGCTTAACAAATATTACGTGAAAAATTGGGTATTTTTTGTGAAAAAGAAAAAAAGGAAATAAATTTGTTGTAAAGGTATTGTAAAAAGTAAAAAAATGAAGTATAATATATTTGAGTTTTATATGTATTATATTATTCGGAGGTTATAGAATGGATACAAAAAAGATACTTTTCGACCCACAGACCCGTGTTGCTCCCTTAGGACTTATCGCTATGAAAAGTGCTTCGGAACTGGGCAAAAAAGTAAACGATTATCTGGTTGAGTGGGCAAATTCCGAGGGAATGAATAAAGATTCATACCTTATCGACGTGGACTGCCCCAGATTTGCATCCGGAGACGGCAAAGGACTTATTAAATCAACAATAAGAGGAAACGATTTGTTTATTCTCTGTGATGTAGGAAACTACAACTGCACATATAATATGTTCGGCAGACAGAATTCCATGTCCCCCGACGATCATTTCCAGGATCTTAAAAGAATTATTCAGGCTGCCGGCGGAAAAGCCCATAGAATAAACGTTATTATGCCTATTCTTTTCGGCGGAAGACAGCATAGAAGAAGCTATCGTGAATCTCTCGACTGTGCTGTTGCTTTGCAGGAACTGGAAGCTATGGGTGTTTCCAATATCCTTACTTTTGACGCTCACGACCCAAGAGTGCAGAATGCGGTTCCTCTCATGGGATTTGATAACATTATTCCGTCATATCAGGTTCTGAAAGCAATGTTCAGAAATCTTGACGATCTGAAGCTTGACAAAGAGCATTTTATGATAGTTTCTCCCGATGAGGGTGCTATAAACAGAAATATGTATTATGCTTCCGTTCTCAGCGTTAATCTGGGTATGTTTTATAAGAGACGTGACTATTCTGTTATTGTTGACGGTAGAAATCCTATTGTGGCTCATGAATACCTGGGAACTTCCGTTGAAGGCAAAGACGTGTTTATTGCCGACGATATTATTTCTTCGGGCGAATCAATGCTTGATATTGCTGTTGAACTGAAAAAACGCAACGCAAAAAGAATTTTTGCATATGCAACCTATCCTATTTTCACTAACGGTCTTGAATCCTTCGACAAGGCTTATGCCGACGGAATAATCGACGGAGTATTCGGAACAAACCTGACATATCGTTCTCCTGAGCTTCTGGAAAGAACATGGTTCTATGAAGTTGACTGTGCAAAATACATTGCATATTTCATAGCTTCACTCAATCACGATCTGTCAATTTCAAATGTCATAGATCCTCATCAGAAAATCCAGGCACTGTTAAAGAAATACGAACAGTTATAATTTATTAAAACAAAGCCCTTCGCAGTGCCGAAGGGCTTTTTCAGAAAGACATGGTGATTAAATATGATTTATGCCGGAATAGTTGCAGGCGGCACAGGTTCACGTATGGGTGCCGATATTCCAAAACAGTTCCTTGATCTGTGCGGTAAACCAATTATAATCCGTACATTAGAAAAGTTTGCAAACGTCAAAGAGATTGATAAAATCTATGTGGGAGTCCATCCACAATGGATGGATTACTGCCAGGAGCTTATAAACGGAACAAACCTGAAAGAATACGGAATTTCCATAGTTGAAGGAGGAAGCGACAGAAATTCCACAGTGTTCAATATAATTGAAAAAATCAATTCCGACAAGACTTTCACAGATGAAGATATCATTATAACCCATGACGCCGTACGTCCCTTTGTTACCGAAAAAATTATAAAGGATAATATTTCAGCACTTAAAGCTCATGATGCCTGTGGGACATATATTACGGCAATAGATACAATCATACGTTCCGCTGACGGAATTACAGTAACCGATACTCCTCCGAGGTCTGAAATGTTCCAGGCCCAGACTCCGCAAAGCTTTAAAATTTCTAAATTGCTTGAAACATATCGCTCATTAAGCCATGAGCAAAAAAAAGTTCTTACGGACACATGCTCGGTATTCACTGTAAAAGGACTTCCCGTTTCCATTGTGGACGGAGATATTTATAACGTTAAAATCACAACAGCAAAGGATTTTGAAATTGCAAAAGCTATTGCAGGGTTTGATAATTAAGTTTTAGCTTTTTGCATTTATTTTTCACAACATTTACAGCATACACAGAAAGCTCCATTGCCGCAATGTATTTATCCACTGCGGCTGTGACATATGATTCGGCGTACTTGGGCAGTTCCGGCGTAAGCGGCCACATATGCTTGACAATTATATCCGCTTCTCTTTTATCAATATCAAAATGTTGTTTTGCATTGTCCAAAGCTATAGCAGGGTGACGAAAGCCATGAGCTTTTTCTCCCTGCTTTTTTTCTGCGGTACGCCAGTCATAAAGAAATAAATCATGCAATAGCCCTGCACGAGCGGCTTCTTTGGCATTCAGTCCCAGCTTACGGCAGACAATATAGTTGTAGTAAGAAACATTTAGACAATGCTGAAAGCAGTTGGTACTGTAATGATGTCTGAAATTTTTCATTTCATTGACTATATCGCTGTCAAGTAAATCCTTGACAAATTCAAAGTATTCTCTTGATTCCTCAGATGATTCTATATTATATTTAGAGCCAAACGCTCTTAACATTTTTATTACCTCTTTCAAAAAATAACCTTGATAACCCTTACGATTATCAAGGCTATTATACCCGTGTGAAATGCCA
This sequence comes from Oscillospiraceae bacterium, assembly GCA_051882055.1. Taxonomy (GTDB): domain Bacteria; phylum Bacillota; class Clostridia; order Oscillospirales; family Ruminococcaceae; genus FB2012. The sequence continues at coordinate 7,958 of JBJERB010000012.1, read as the reverse complement.
AAGTCAACAGGAAAATACAGACAATTTTTAATAATTGAATATGTTTACGGTAAATCAAAATACATTTCATCATAAAACTTTGGAATAAAATCACTTGCGGCAGAGTTGCGTTCCTGACAGTAGCCCTCGAATCCGTAACTGTTCAAAACCTGCTTGACCGAATTATATTCAAAAGTTGAAGTTTTTCGGTTGATTTTCGGAAAAAGCTTAGCCTTGTAAACAGGAGTATACTGGCTCATAAGACTGACAAGGATTTCATCGCTTTTGAAGTTTTCACCAAGCCAATGCATCAACCTGATTGAATCATGACGGCAATTCGGCAAAACCAGATGCCTTACCATTACACCGCTTTTCAGCAAACCCTTTTCGTCAAACACAGGCTTTCCCTTTGCCTTTACCATGGCTTTGATTGACTCGGAAGCTCTTTCAAAATAATCCTCTGCATTAGAATATGTCTTTGAAACTATACTGTCATAGTATTTCAAATCAGGCAGGAAAACATCTATATAGTCAGAAAGCTTTTCGATTACATCTGTTTTCTCATATCCACCGCAGTTGTAAATTACAGGTATTGTCAGCTTGTCTTCGCACAAATCAAGAGCATCAGTAATCTGTACTGCAAAATGGGTAGGATTAACAAGGTTAATGTTGTTGGCTCCTCTCTCCTGAAGCATTAAAAAGATATCTGACAGCTGTTTTACGCTGACCTCAAAGCCTTTGTTCTCAGCTGATATCTCATAATTCTGACAAAAGCAGCATCTAAGAGAGCAACCTGAAAAGAATACTGTCCCCGAACCGTTTTCCCCGCTTATGCAAGGTTCTTCCCAAAAATGAAGCTCGGCTCTTGCGATTCTGACATTAGCCGTTTCACCGCAAAAGCCTTTGCTTTTATATCTGTTCACATTACATTCTCTTGGGCAAAGATTGCAACGCTCCAAAAGTTTGTCATTTAAAATCATAAGTCAACAATTTCAACGCCTTTGTCAAAAGGCATAAACACTCCGGAAAAAGAATAATCACTAAAATGCTCTACAGCATTTTCAGCAGTAATTTTATCTTTGAATATACCAAAAACAGCAGAACCGCTTCCCGTCATCATAGCGTTTAATGCTCCATGCTCTATAAGCTTGTCCTTTATTTCATTAACCTCTTCAAGGTTACATGCAATTTCCAAAGAATTGTATATATTATCAGATACAGAGATTATATCGGAGTTTTTCAGACCTGACATAAAGCCGTCATAATCCGGGCTTTCAGCTGTTTCCATATTATCAAATCTTTTGTATGCTTCGGGAGTCGATACGCTCACATCGGGTTTTACCACCACAAAACAGCAATCGGGAACAGAAGGTATCTTTGTCATTATATCTCCCACGCCTTCGCAAAGCACCGTTCCGCCTTTTAAACAGAAAGGAATATCTGCACCCAGCTTGGCACCGATGCTGCAAAGCTGTTCTTGAGTAAATATCTTGCCGTAAAACTCATTCATCACAGTAAGAGCCGCCGCTGCGTCGGAACTGCCTCCCGCCATTCCGGCCATGGACGGTATGTTTTTTTCAATCAAAACGGTAACTTTATTTTCAGATAATCCCGATGCATTATAAAAAGCGTTTATCGCTTTCCAGACAAGATTTTTTTCTCCCAACGGAATGCCTGCTGTATTGCATATAATTTCTATTCCGCTGCCCTCCGAGAAGTCAAATTTAAGACAATCACACAGCGAAATCGACTGCATTACCGATCTGAGCAAATGGTACCCGTCATCACGTTTCCCTGTGATTTCAAGATATAAGTTAAGTTTAGCATATGATTTTACCGAAATTGATCTATTCATCAGACTGTCCCTTTAATTCTTCAAGAAATTCTCCGATCCTTTTAACTGCTTCTTTCAGATGGCTTATTGAATAAGCGTAAGAAACACGAATATATCCTTCTCCGCACTTTCCGAAGGCAGTACCCGGGACTACTGCGACTTTTTTGCTGTACACCAGCCTTTCGCAGAATTCTTCACTGGTCAGACCGGTGGATTTTATGCATGGAAAAACATAAAACGCTCCCTGAGGGGTAAAGCAATCAAGCCCCATATTGTTAAATGCGTCAACAAGATATCTTCTTCTCATATTGTATTCATTACGCATCTTATCAACATCACTCAGGCACTCTCTCAATCCCGTTACGGCAGCATACTGGCTGGTTGTGGGAGAAGACATTATGGCATACTGATGAAGCTTCAGAGTGTGCCTGATTATTTCCTCCGGACCTGCCATAAATCCAAGTCTCCAACCCGTCATGGCAAATCCCTTAGAAAAACCGTTTATAACAATGGTTCGTTCTTTCATTCCGTCAATCTGGGCAATAGAGCAATGCTTGCCCGAATATGTAAGCTCAGAATATATTTCATCTGAGATCACAACTATGTCAGTACCACGCAAAACCTCTGCTATAGCCTCAAGGTCTTTTCTTTCCATGATCGCACCTGTGGGATTGTTGGGATAAGGTAAAACAAGCAGCTTTGTTTTATCTGTAATTTTTTCTTTAAGTGCCTGTGGGGTAAGACGAAAATCGTCTTCTGCCTTTGTTTCAATGGATATAGGCACTCCACCTGAAAGAGACACAATGGGGGCATAGCATACAAAACATGGCTCAACGATCAAAACCTCATCGCCCGGTTCAACAATAGTTCTTATGGATATATCAATGGCTTCGGATCCACCTACTGTCACAATAATTTCTTGATTGGGATCATAATCCAGATTGATAGTTCTCTTAAAATACTTAGCAATTTCTTTTCTGAGTTCAATAAGCCCTGCATTGGCTGTATATACAGTTTTTCCTTTTTCGAGAGTTTCAATAGCGGTCTGACGTATTTTCCATGGAGTTTTAAAGTCCGGCTCACCTACGCCGAGAGAAATTACTCCGTCGATGGTCTGAGCAATATCAAAAAACTTCCTTATCCCCGAAGGCTTCATTTCAACTGCCTTCTTCGAAAGTACTTTATCATAATCTATCATGGGGAAATCATACCTCTTTCGTCTGTTTCATCGCCGTTTATAATAATTCCGTTGTCTTTGTAATTTTTCAGTACAAAATGAGTTGCTGTTGACTGAACAGCGTCAATAGCCGCCAGATTCTGAGAAACGAACTGAGAAACATCTCGGATACTTACACCCGTAACGGCAACAATTATATCATAAGCCCCCGACATAAGACGTACCGACTCCACCTGTTCATACTGTGAAATTTCATTGGCAATTTCATCAAATCCGCTCTGCGACTGGGGAGTTACTTTAAGTTCGATAAGTGCTGTAACGGAGTTTGCATCCACTGCACAATCGTCAATAATTGCAGAATAACCTTTGATAATTCCGTCGCACTCCAACTTATGAATATCATCAGCAATTTCCTGCTCTGTTTTTCCAAGCATTACCGCCAATTCGGCGTTAGTCAGACGTGCGTTTGTTCTAAGCAATTTAATTAGAGAATTCACAACAAAAACCTCCTTTTATAACCTGAGACCTATGCCCTTCCTTTTAAGCGGATGGCATAACAGACTTCCACTGCTTGGGTTAATCCCAAACCGGAAAAATAAGTGCAAGCCCTGATATGAATTAAATAACAGGCTTTACCCCTATCTAATTACATACATTATACTACTCTATCGTTAAAAAGTCAATTTCTAATGAAATATAATTTATTCCGAGGAGCAGTAAAATTAGAATCTGTTCTATTGACTTTTTGAGGCAAATAGGTTATAATATATTTTTGTATAGGTATGGATTAGATATGTTCCAATACCGCCGTTATAAACATTATAATCAGTCTTTCAGACATTAACTGATTATTGCTGAAAGCTGTGGCAGTTGGACACAATAATAAAAGCTATACTTTTGTTATTGTCATAACTTTGAATTATAAGGGCTATGCCCTTTATTGAAAATAAAAGGAGATTATTGTTATGAGCGTAAAAACAAATACAGTATCTAAAGCAGGTTTTGAAAAACTTCAGGCAGATCTTGATTACTTGATAACCGTCCGCAGAAGTGAAGTTGCAGAAAAACTTAAAGAGGCTCGTTCTTTCGGAGACCTTTCCGAAAATGCTGAATATGACGAAGCAAAAAACGAACAGGGTATTCTTGAGGCAAGAATTGCTGAACTTGAAAATATTATTTCAAACGCAATAGTTGTTGAAGATGACGATATTTCCATTACCGAAATCGGTGTAGGTTCAATCGTCAAAATTCGTGATTTGGAACTTGACGAAATTGAAGAGCTGCAAATTGTAGGTTCAACAGAGTCCGATCCGGACAATAACAAGATTTCAGATGAATCCCCTATCGGAAAAGCCGCTTTGAAAAAGAAAGTGGGAGATATTTTTGAAGTGGAAGCTCCTGTAGGAACTTTGAAGTTTGAGGTTTTGGAAATTTCAAAGTAAAACACTGACATGAAAGGAATGTAAGGGAATATGAGCGATGAATTGCTTAATACCGCCGAAGAAGAAATGACCCAAGAGGACATTAATATACTGAAAAAAATCCGTCTTGAAAAGCTGGATGAAATGCGGGCAAACAACGCAGATCCGTTTGTTATAACTAAATACGATGTGACAATTCATAACGCAGACGCCAAAGCAAGATTTGAAGAAATCGAAGCTGCCGCAAAAGAAGAAGCCGGAGATGACCAGGAGCTTTTGAAAGCTAAGCTTGAAGAAAAGCGTGAAACAGTACGTATTGCCGGAAGAATGATGTCCAGACGTGATATGGGAAAAGCAAATTTCATAGACGTCAGAGATAAAACCGACAGAATTCAGATTTATGTTCGTATGAACGACGTAGGTGAGGAACAGTTCAAGGATTTCAAAAAGTGGGATATCGGAGATATAATCGGCGTTGAAGGATATGTTTTCAGAACGAGAAAGGGAGAAATCTCTATTCATGCACAGAAAATTGTAATGCTTTCAAAGTCACTTCTTCCCTTGCCTGAGAAATGGCACGGACTTAAAGATCAGGATACAAGATATCGTCAAAGATATGTGGATCTTATATGCAATCCCGATGTTATGGATACTTTTAAAAAGCGTTCAAAAATAATCAGCTGCATAAGAAATTATCTTGACAAACTGGATTTCATAGAAGTAGAAACGCCTATGCTGGTTTCAAACGCAGGCGGTGCCTCTGCAAGACCTTTTGAAACCCATTATAACGCTCTTAGCGAAGACGTAAAGCTGAGAATATCTCTTGAGCTTTATCTGAAGCGTCTTATAGTAGGGGGACTTGAAAGAGTCTATGAAATCGGACGTGTTTTCAGAAACGAAGGTGTTGACGCAAGACACAACCCTGAGTTTACACTTATGGAGCTTTATCAGGCATATACCGATTATTACGGAATGATGAATCTTACCGAAAACATGTTCAGATATATTGCAAAAGAAGTATGCGGAACTACCACTATTCCGTACGGTGATCATGAAATCGACCTTGGTAAACCTTTTGAGCGTATGACTATGGTTGACGCTGTTAAGAAATATTCAGGAGTTGATTTCAACGAAATTCATACTCTGGACGAAGCCAGAGCCGAAGCTGACAAATATCACATTGAATACGAAGAACGTCATAAGAAAGGTGATATCCTGAATTTATTCTTTGAAGAATTTGTTGAGGAGCATTTGATTCAGCCCACGTTTATCATGGACCACCCAATTGAAATCTCACCTCTCACAAAGAAAAAGCCGGACAATCCGGAATATGTTGAACGATTTGAGCTTTTCATAAACGGTTGGGAGATGTGCAACGCTTATTCAGAGCTTAACGATCCTGTTGATCAGCTGGAAAGATTCAAAGCACAGGAAGAACTTCTAAAGCAAGGCGATGAAGAAGCAAACAGAATTGATGAAGATTTCATGAGAGCCTTGGAAATCGGTATGCCTCCTACAGGCGGCATCGGTTATGGCATTGACAGACTTGTAATGCTTATGACAAACAGTGCGTCAATCAGAGATGTTTTGCTGTTCCCCACGATGAAATCTCTTTCATAGTAAAATCAAGTCGCAAACGCTTATTTAACAGTGTTTGCGGCGTTTTGTTAATTGAAATTACACTCAAAAATGAGGAATACGACAGATTTGCGACATTGTTTGAAACACAAACATCAAATATCTATTGGATTAAGCTCAGTTGCTACAATACAAAACCAATAACTTGATTGATAATTATGTCGGAGGTACCTGATTTGAAGGAATCAAAATACATAACGATCATTTCAGACAGAAAAAAGATTGTGCTTGGCATCAGCACAATTCTTTATGTTATAATGATAAATAAAGTTGCCGAGATACATGTATCAGGCGGTAATATTTATGAAACAAGAATGACGATTTCACAGCTCGAGGAAAAACTCGGTGAGGGATTTATAAAGGCACACCGAGGATGCCTTGTGTCTGTAATTGCAATACACGAAATCACAGACAAAATTAACCTTAATAACGGTGAGTCTTTGATATACACAATACGAAAGAAAAATCAGATTCTTGAACAGTTCCTTTTAAAACAGAAGAGTATAATCAATAGCTTCGTCAAAGATGGTATCCCCACTACGGAAGAGGAATATCGCAAGCATTACAGTAGCTTTGAAAATCTGCCGTTTGCATTTACTGATATTGAGATGATATTCAATGAGGAACGTCACGCTGTGGACTGGATTTTCAGGTACGGAAATCTTGCCCTTGCAAAGCTTGAAAAGAATTCCCTTGAGAAGCTTATCGGAAGTTCATTTGGCAGTCTGTTCGACAATATGGACAAAAAGTGGCTGAAAAGCTACGAGCGAGCTACACTTTACGGCGAAACGCTTGAGATAATCGACTACAGCCCCGAAATAGATACATATTTAAAAGTAATATGTTTTCCGACCTTCAAAGGTCACTGCGGTTGCATTTTATTCGATATTTCAGAGATAAAATTCACCAAAAACAGCAATGATGCCGAAAAAGCTCTTATGCTTTATTTTGGTAATCTGCCTGATAAAAACAACTGAGAACTGCAACGCAATATTTTTAAAACAATCCGCATATCGGCGATAATTGCAAATTCTGTATGTTCTGCAGAATGACGTGAAGAGAGATGTGCGGATTTTCTTATGTCGTTTTGAGCCATTTAAACGTCGTTTTGGACATTGATTATTGAATTAATTTACAAAACACCTTAAAATAAATGTATATAACAAATACAACAAACTTATGAAACCGGAACAGCAGTTGATAACACACCGATTCAGACAGGCACGGTAATGCACAGTATAGCATTACTTATTGTAATGTTATCGCTTGCAGCTAAATTTATTGCCGAAAGAAGGAACATAATTGAATAACACAAAAGAAAACTCAAAAAGAAAGCTATTAATCGCTTTAATCATAATCCTTATTATTACGACATTGGGAATCGTCGGAGTAATTGTGTATAACAGCTTTTTCGCTGAAGACCCTACACCGTCAAAAGGCGTTGTGGGAAAAGTAACCGATGGTTGGGATACAGGAATCAAGGACGAATCTTCGTCGCAAAGTCAGGGTATTCAAATTCCCGGCTACAGCACTGCCGTTATGAAAGCAGGCGATAAAAGTTTGCAACTAAGCATCGGCAATCCAAAAGAAAATAACTGTGGCTTTTACGCAACTTTAAAGCTCGAGGACGGCACTGTGCTTTATAAGTCAGAGATGCTTAAACCCGGCTATGGGCTTACAGAGGTTCCCCTATCCCAGACCCTTGAATCAGGGGAATACACTGCAATGGTAGTGTATGAATGTGTTACCCTTGACAAAGAGCATAACCGGCTGAATTCTGCAGAATCGGAATTTAAACTAATTGTTAAGTGATTAAGAAATGCTGTAATACACGGCATTCTTATCAATAAAAATTTATTTATGAAAGGATGTTTTCTATGAAAGCAAAAAAAATCATTTCTACTTTAAT
>JBJERB010000011.1:0-4192 GCA_051882055.1 Oscillospiraceae bacterium | reverse complement strand
TTAAAGGTTTCACAGCAAGTTTGCAGACTTCTGTGTTACTGGAGCATGATTTTCAAACCAAAATCATGCTCTTGGTGGATGCTATTTTTTATCCACAATTTAAGGATATCACAAAAAGAAATATTTGTCAAGGGATTTTTTTGAAAAAATTTACTTTTATAATTAAAATAACTAAGGATGGTACTTCTAATATGAAATTGAAATATAGTTCTGATGACTATGTTAAAGATAAAATTTCTTTTCTTGATTATGATGAATCACAATGCTGGGCAGATTCAATGGGGTATATCACAAATGATTTTACAAATCAAATTGATAATATTTTCTTTGGTAAAAAAGGTATTGCATCAGCATTTGATTTTGACGAAAATACAAAAGTAATGTTAAATGAGAGAATTAATAATATAAGAGGTCTTTTTACTTTGGCTGCTGAATTCTATTTTAGGCAGGTCGAATACATTGAAAATAACTCCACAGATTGCTTTGAGTCTGCACCTGCAACTTGTAAAAAAGCTATTGCTATTATGTCCGTGTTTGATATAAAAATTTCAAATATACCTATAGACAAATTTGATAGTCCATACGAATGGTTGATGTATCTTTCATTGTTGGTTACAATGCCTGATGAAGTTAAGAATTTAGTTAAAATAGTACCTCAATACGAGATATATGTTGAAGATAAAAAAAGATTTATTGATTTTTGCATTGTTTACGTTAAAGATCAGTCACCGATAATTCAAATAGAGTCTAATGGGAAATCACATTTTAATAATTTTGATGGTTTTGAAGAGCATAGCAACAGGCAGAACGATATATTTTTAATCAATGATATTGGTTTTCTCAATTATACTAATACTTCAATTTATAATTCGAGTTTCAAATGTGCAAAAAAAGTATGGGATTATGTTACAAAAAAATTAGCAAACTTTGATTTGAAAAACATAAAAGACAGTGAAAGGCAGGGAAAAGCCCAGGAAAGTTTTATAAGTAAATTCAAGAGAATTTTAAAATCAAAAATTTAAGAGTTGACATTTTTCAAGGAATATTGTATAATATATATGGTGATAAGCGTAGACTTATCGTATGGAGATTTTTGATCTCTGTAAAAAGAGGTAGTCCCTACCGTATAAGTGGGAGTTGTAAAAGCAGTGGACCCTACTGTGAGTGGGAGTTGTAAAAGCAGTGGACCCTACTGTGAGTGGGAGTTGTGATTTTTAAGGCTGCGATTTGTTCGCAGCCTTTATCTATTGTTGGGTGATTATTTATGAAAAGAGAACGATTAAAAATATATCATATAGATATGAAGTATATTCGTGACCTATCTAACAAGGACGGTAATGTTATGACTGTTTCTCCTCAGATAAATAAAGAAACTCGTCCTTTTGTTGGAATTGTCGTGATTTGTGATAAGCAGAAATATTGTATACCCCTATCTTCTCCAAAGCCAAAGTATCATAAAATGAAAAATGATAAGGACTTTTCGAAAATATATGATAAAAAGCAAAAGCTTATAGGTGTATTAAATTTTAATTCAATGATTCCCGTTGACAATAGTGTAATTAGAACTGTTGATATTAAAATTAATCCCAGTGATAGTCAAAGTGATAAATATTATAAAGGATTGTTAAACGATCAGCTTGATTGGTGCAATGATAATCAAGAAGCAATTGAAATAAAGGCAAATAAATTGTATGAATTAGTTACAGAAACGCCTGATAAAATGCGTAGTCTTACACGCCGATGCTGTAACTTCAAAAAACTTGAAGCTGTTTTGGCAAAAAGGAAAGATAACAATCTTGATGAACAAGACTGTTCTAAACCCTTATCAATATCCCGTAAGCAAATAAAAGAAAATGCTGATAAAATATCACGTGAAAAATCTTTGAATAAAAACAAAGAAAAACAAGAATTAAAACTATAAATTTTAGCCGATTGTCAAACTGATTTATCAGTTTGTTGCAGTCGGTTTTTTTATTTAGGACTTGACAAAAATAAAATTAAATAGTAATATAAAAACTAAATTCAAAAATGAGTTGTGAATTTTATGTGAATGTGAAAGTTTATTAAGTGATGTTTTCAAAAAAATTTTGATCCGAAAGAGTCGGGAATTTTTGCACATTTTGCTTTAAAAAACAACTTCATTTTGTAATTAAATTTAAAAGAAAAATGATATTTTTCAATGCACTGCCGAAGGCAGGAAAATTCATGCGTTAGCATGAAAAACGGCGATAGCCGTAAGAGCCAAAAACGCCGTATTTTCGGCGTTTTCAAAAATAGCAAGCACTGCGTTTCGTGACACGAAAACGCTAATTTCACAGAAATTTTGCTTGTTAGGGTGCAACCCCTAAGACCCCGTAAATATAATTTTTTGAAAAACTTTTTCAAAAAATGATAAAGCATTTTTGATTTAAAATCAAAAAAAGAAAATTGCAGATTTTTCTGAAAATTTATTCTACTAATCACGCAGAGAAACAGCAAATTAAAATGTTAATAATATTTTAACAGAAAGGATTGAAAGAAAGAAAAATGAACAATAATGACGACGTAAGAAATATTCAAATGAAGTTTCGTGTAACGGAAAATGAGAGGAAGTTTATTCTGAAAAAAGCTGAACTTTCGGGCTGTAAAAATGCAAGTTCATATCTTAGAAAAATGGCAATTACAGGACAAATAATAAAGTATGACAGCAGTTCAATTAAAGATCTGAGAAAGAGGATTATTAATATACAATCGAATATAAATCAGATTGCTGTGAGAGTAAATTCTACAAAGAATATTTATTCCGAAGACATTGAAGAACTACAAGAAAAGGTGGGGGAAATATGGCGGTCACTGACATCCATCCAATCAGCGTTACTCTCGATTTAGCCATTGACTATATAATAAATCCGGAAAAGACGGATGACGGAGTTCTTGTAAGCTGTATCGGATGTTCAGCTGATGGGAAAAAAGCTGCTCAGGATTTTATGGAAATCAGAGAAATGGGAACCGGCAGGGGGAGTACTCTGGCTCAGCATATGTATCAAAGTTTTAGACCGGGAGAAGTAACTCCGCAACAAGCCCATGCATTAGGTGTTCGACTTGCGGAAGATTTTTTAAAAGGACAATATCAGTACATTGTTGCTACTCATGTTGATAAGGCTCACATTCATAATCATATCATTTTTAACAACATAGGATATAATCACCTAAGGAGTTTTGAATATAAAAACAATCGGGGCGGAAATGTTTTTGAAAAGCTGCAAAAAGCAAGCGATAAGATTTGCAAAGATAATGATCTTTCGGTAATAGAAAATCCGGAGCTTGGAACCGGAAAAAGCTATTACGAATGGATGCAGAACAGAGAGGGTCAGTCGTGGAAATCAAAGCTAAAATTTGAAATTGACAATGTTATTATGCAAAGCGAAAATTTTGAAGATTTCTTAGATAAATGTCGTGAAAGAGATATTGAATATGTTTACCGTCCGGAAAACAAAATTACTCTTAAATTCAGAATGCCCGGACAGGAAAGATATTGCCGTGCCAGAACTTTAGGTTGGTGGTATGACGAACCGCAGATCAGGCGAAGAATTGAGCAATATAAACTGATAAAAGGTGGACAATCTATTCCGCACAGATCACATTTGATTGACACTACCGACGATAGATTTAAAGATGAAAAGTATCTTAAACGTTGGGCTGACATTCAGAATATGAAAGAGGTATCAAAGATACTTAATTATCTCACGGAGCAAGGTGTATCAGGTCGGCAGGATCTTGAAGATACTGCAATAAGCAAATACGGCGAACGGGTACAGCTTGTTGCTGACCTTAACGACCTTCAAAAACATATAGATGAATTATCTGAAAGTATTAAGTTGATACAGCTGTATTTTAAATTTAAAGAACAAAAGAAAGATAAAAACAATGCTGCTGCACTAAAAAAATACAACAGCATAAAGAAACAGTTGTTATTAAAATTTCCTGATAAGAAACTACCTAACATAGAACGGTTGTATGAAGACAGGACGGAGCTTATTGCTATGAGAAACGAAAAGAATTCACGGTACAAGAAAGTTGTTTCAGAGCTTAAGGAACTTGATAATGCACGTTCGGAAATTCAGAAATATCTCAATGGAAACGAAAAAAATCAGAAAAAGAAAAAAGAATTGGAATAAAGCAATATCCGAAGGTCAGACCTTCGGATATTTTT
>JBJERB010000010.1:0-25317 GCA_051882055.1 Oscillospiraceae bacterium | reverse complement strand
ATCCTGAATTTTATTAGTAAGTTTATTATCAAATCCCAAATAGTCCAGTGCATTTTTTACGGAAAAAATATTTCCTGCACCGTAATCTATTATTGCAATCATTTACAGCACTCCTTTAGTAGAAAGAATTTTATCCCCCTTAATTTCCATTGCGTCTTTTAATGCATGAGCAACGGCTTTAAACAGAGCCTCGGCAACATGGTGATCGTTTTTGCCATACTCTTTTCTTATATGCAGGGTTATACCCGAATTAAAAGCAAAAGCCCTGAAAAATTCTTCTGTCAGGCAGGTGTCAAACTCACCTATCCTGTCATCGTTAAAATCTGCGTCAAAAGCAAGAAAAGGACGTCCGCTTATATCCAAAGCACAAAATCCCAGAGCCTCGTCCATTGGCACAAATGCCGAGCCATAGCGTGCAATGCCTGCTTTATCTCCCAAAGCCTTGTCAAAAGCCTGTCCCAGAACAATTCCAACGTCCTCGACGGTATGATGTCCGTCCACATTAAGATCGCCGTCGCAGTCGATTTCCAGATCAATTCCGCTGTGAACGCCGAAAGCGGTAAGCATATGGTCAAAAAAGCCTATGCCCGTATTAACACTGACCTTACCCTCACCGTCAAGTTTTACGAAAACCTCAATATCGGTTTCTTTGGTTTTTCTTTTTATCTCTGATGTCCTCATATTTATCACCTAACCAATGGTATAATTTATTCTTTTATTTTTCTTATAACTCTGCATGGATTGCCTACCGCCAAACTGTTTGGCGGAATATCCCTTGTAACTACGCTCCCTGCACCGATAACGCAATTATTCCCTATAGTAACGCCTGCACAAATTATCACATTACTCGCTATCCAACAATCATCACCGATTTTTATCGGTTTTCCGTATTCAATATCATAATATGAACCGTCATCGTTTTTTCTTGCCCGGCGTTCTGAGGGATTGAATGAATGCATTGGCGTGGCTATTGTACAGTTAGGGCCTATAAATACATTATCACCAATTACAACAGGACAAGTATCAAGCACTGTAAAATTAAAATTCGCATAAAAATTATCTCCCAGTTGAGTAAAAACGCCATAATCAAACTGAATCGGTCCCTGCAAAAAACAATTTTCACCCTTGTGCGGAATTAATTCGTCAAGTATTTCTTTACGTTTTTGTTCCTCTGTTTCAAAAGTTGCATTATAAATCTGAGATAATCTATGTGCATTAATTCTCAAATCGCTTAGTTCCTTATCGGCAGGATTGTAACATTCTCCACGGAGCATTTTTTTACGCTCTGTCATACGCGATATAACCTCCTAAAACCTAACCTTAATCGCATTAGCGTGAGCGGTCAATCCCTCTTTTTCAGCTATCAGAACAATATCGTCCTTGGCGTCTCTTAGAGCATCCTCGGTATAATAAATAAAGCTGGAACGCTTTTCAAAACTATTTACCGAAAGAGGGGAGAAAAATCTTGCCGTACCGCTTGTAGGAAGAACATGGTTCGGACCTGCAAAATAATCCCCCAGCGGTTCGGGAGCGTACTGACCCAAAAATACCGAGCCTGCGTTATCAAGTCTACCCAGATATTCCATTGGATTTTCAAACAAGACCTCCAGATGCTCAGGAGCAAGGCGGTTTGATATATCACAAGCCTGTTCCTTTGTTTCACAGATAAGGATTGCACCGTAACCTGAAAGTGAAGTTTCGATAATTTCTTTTCTCGAAAGCTTAAGCATTTGTCTTTCGATTTCATCATTTGTTTTATCGGCAAGTTCTTCGCTTGTTGTAACTAAAATAGCCGACGCCAGTTTATCATGCTCCGCCTGTGACATTAAATCTGCGGCAACATACTTTGGATTTGCCGTTTCGTCTGCAAGCACCAATATTTCGCTTGGTCCTGCGATCATATCAATATCAACCACGCCATAAAGCAATTTTTTCGCTGTAGCGACGAAAATATTTCCCGGTCCCACGATTTTATCCACCTTTGGGATCTCTTCCGTACCGTAAGCAAGAGCCGCAATAGCCTGAGCTCCTCCGGACATGAAAATCCTATCCACTCCGCAAACTGCTGCTGCAACAAGGATATCCTTATTAGGCGTACCGTCTTTTAGAGGAGGCGTTACCATAATTATTTCCTTTACCCCTGCAATTTTTGCAGGAACGGCATTCATCAAAACTGATGAAGGATATGCCGCCGTACCGCCCGGTACATAAAGACCCACTCTTTCAAGTCCTCTGACACGCTGACCGAGGATAACTCCGTTTTCCTTTGGATTTACAAAGCTCTGGGATTTCTGCCTATTATGGAAATCGGTAATGTTCTCGATTGCGTCAAGAAGAGCGTTTACAAAATCCGGGTCTGCTTCCGTCAGAGCGTCGTTTATCAGATCTCTCGGCACTTCATAATACTGCGGAAGCTTTCCGTCAAATTTTTCTGTATATTCCTTAACGGCTTTGTCACCGTTTTTCTTAACATTTTCAATTATTTCAGAAACAACGGCAGTAACCTTTTTATCCGTTTCGCCGTTTCTTTCTTCAAGCTGTTTGAAAAAGCTTTCTTCGTCGCTTCCGTTAACATAAATCTTTCTGATAAGTGACATTTTTATTACCTCCAAACTTATGATAAATTCTTTTTCATATAATCATCAGATATATATTTATAATCATGCTTTGGATAAAAGTGTCTAGATTCAAAATAAGTAGTTTTCTCGCCCAGATGAATATTCATAGTTGTTCTTCCATTATCTCTCGCAAAATTCTCTGCTATCTCAAGTAGCTTTGAACCTAAACCTTGCCTTTTAATATTATACTTTATATACAATCTATGTAATATCGCTTCATTATTTGGCAACAGATTACACCCAACAGAACCAATCACTCTGTCATTGTCATCAAGAGCTATCCAAAACATATCGCCTTTATCAAAATAATAACTGTTCAAATCCAGTAAATCATCATTAAGTGTAGGCACTCTTCCAAGTGCATTTTTTGCTTCCAGTACCATAAATATTAAATCATCACGATATTTACTTTCATATTTTATTATTCTCATAAAGTTGCCTCCTCAATCAACGAAACAAACTTCTCTATTTCCTGCTGTCTTAATTTCATACTTACCATATTTACTATAAGTCGTGCGGAAATCGGAGCGATATCCTCTATAACCTCAAGTCCGTTTTCTTTAAGCGTTGTACCTGTTTCAACGATATCCACGATACCGTCCGACAATTCAAGGAGCGGTGCAAGCTCCACCGAGCCTTCAATTTTTACTATATCAACGTCCATACCCTTGCTTTCAAAATAATTCCTTGTTATATTGGGATATTTTGTAGCAATGGTTTTAACATTATATCCTCCGTAAAACTTTGAACCTTTTTTTGTTGCGAGAGCAAATTTGCATCTTCCGAAACCCAGATCCACAAGTTCAAAGAACTTGCCCTGCATTTCCATAATGGTATCTTTGCCAACCACGCCCATATCGCATACGCCATGCTCAACATATGTAATAACATCGTTAGCCTTTGCAAGAACTATTTCAAGATTACCGTCGGGAACAGGCAAAATCAGCTTTCTGCCCTTCTCCCTGACAGCGGTACAGTCAAAGCCCATTTTTTCAAGCAAGCCCACTGTATCCTTTTCAAGTCTGCCCTTTGTTAGGGCTATTCTCAATGGTTTATTCATATAAATCTCCATTCATATATCAAATTTCCACTTCTGTCACGTCATAATTGGAATCAATAACATAAATTTTATGTATTCCGGCTTTTTTTGCATATTCTTTTGTTTCTTCAAGGGTATCAAAAAGGCTGTTTTCTATGGTCATTCCTTTTCTTACAAGCTCCTGTCCAAATGATATTGCTTCAACAACTCTTCCCTTTTCACCGAATACTATACAGTCAGGAGTCTTGACTTTCGGTGACTTACCGTTCTTTCTGAGATACTGTGCGATCAGATCGCAGTTAACGCCGAAGCCCACTGCCGGATAGGGTTTTCCGAACTCTCCGATAAGTTTGTCATAACGTCCGCCTTTCAGAACAGATTCTCCCACACCTGTGAGATATCCACGGAAAACAAGTCCCGTATAATAATCCGTATGGCTGACAATACCCAAATCAAGGGATATCTTTCCCTCATATCCAAGACTTGAAAGACGGTTATAAACTTCGCCGAGATATGCCAATATTTCAGAAATATTATCATCATCAAAAAGCTCTGCCGCTTTTTCCAGGACTTCCGCTCCACCGAACAAACGGGGAAGCTGTTTAAGAGCCTTTGTAATACGGTTATCTCCGATTCCGTCCAGCAGGTCGTTAAGTGCAGGATAATTTTTAGCGGAAATCAGCAGCCGTATTTCCTCCCGGACATTATCGTCAACATCCAGCTTTGAAACAAGCTCCTTGAAAAAGCCTATATGACCGATCTCAAGACGGAAATTATCCCTATCAAAGCAAGCGAGAGCCTCAACAGCTGTGCAAACCGCCTCATAATCCGCACGCTTGGAATTATTACCGCCTATAAGCTCAATTCCCGCTTGGACAATCTCATCAGATCTGCCTTTAAGCAGTGCGTTATTTTCATAAATGCTCTGATTATAATAAAGCCTGAGGGGAAGTCTTGCTTCAGGAAGTCTTGTAGCCACAAGACGAGCTATGGGAATAGTGGAATCGGGACGCAGAGTAATAAGCCGTCCTTTTGAATCCACCAATTTATACAGACTTTCCTGCTGAAAATTTCTTGAGCTTCCGCTGAACAGGTCATAAAACTCAATTCCGGGCGTTACTACCTCGCTATATCCAAAGCCCAGAAACAGCTTTTCCAGCTTCCTCTCCACCGCTCTCCTTGCAAGGCAATCCGCAAAAAGCAAATCCCTTGTACCTTCGGGGGTAATCAAGTCATATCTCTTCATTTATTTTGTCCTTTCCAAATAAGCATTTATACTTTTACACATTAAAGTGCTACCATATTATCATATTAGCACTATGATATAATATCACATAATCCCGACCTTGTCAACCCGATATATGAAACAACAGTTACATATAATAAAACAAATTGTAAACAGCTCAGTTACATTGATTCTTCTAACAAAAATCAATCAGAACAGCGTCAGCTGATTTGACTTAGGCAAATCACCGAAAGCACCGTTTTTATCAAGAGTTTCTACAACAGATTTACCTATTCCGCTTTGCTGCTGAAATTCCTCCACAGAGATAAAATCCCTGTTCTGAGCTTTTTCATAAAGGGCTTGAGCTGCATTAGCACCAACTCCCGACAGTGAAACAAAGGGAAGTCTTAGCTTTCCGTCCTCAATCTTATATATTGTTGCATGGGATTTAAAGATATCCACAGGTAAAAATTCATATCCTCTGCACAGCATTTCATTTGTAAGCTGGAGCATTTCAAGTACGCCGTCGTCCTTTGCCGTTCTTTCAGCCTTAGGGCGATTTTTGATTTCGTTCATTTTATTCTGAACCATATATTTCCCCTGAACCGCTGTTTCGGCATCAAAATCCTCTCCACGAACGGTAAAATAAGCTGCATAAAATTCCAGAGGATAATATATTTTAAACCAGCAAAGCTTAATCGCCGAAGTAACATATGCCGCTGCGTGTGCTTTCGGGAACATATACTTGATTTTCAGGCAGCTTTCAATATACCATTCAGGTACATTATTATCACGCATTGTCTGTTTCATTTCTTCGGTAAGCAATTTAGGAGCTTTACCCTTACGGGTAATTTCCATGATCTTAAATGAAAGCTTAGGGTCTACGCCATGGTAGATCAGATATGTCATAATACTGTCACGGGTTCCGATAACTTCCGAAATAGCACAGGTGCCGTCGGCAATCAGATCTTTGGCATTGCCCAGCCAGACGTCGGTACCGTGGGACAGTCCCGAAATCTGGAGCAGGTCGCTGAAATTCTTTGGCTTTGCGTCAAGAAGCATCTGAATTACAAAAGGCGTTCCCATTTCAGGAATGCCCAGCGTACCGGTGGGACAGCCGATATCCTCCGCCGTAACCCCCAATGCTTCCGGAGATTCAAACAGGCTGTAAACCTTTTCGTCCGACATCGGAACCTTCAGTATATTCTGTCCGGTCATATCCTCAAGATATTTATACAAAGTAGGAACATCATGTCCCAGCTCGTCAAGTTTCAGAATCGTATCATGAAGAGAATGGAAGTCAAAGTGAGTGGTAACGATATCCGAATCCGCCTTTTCGGCAGGATGCTGAACAGGAGTAAAATCATAAACCTCATAATCTCCGGGAATAACCACCATTCCTCCGGGGTGCTGACCGGTAGTCCTTTTAACGTCAAGACAGCCGTTTATAAGTCTTTGCTCCTCAGCAGGGTGAACGATTTTTCCTCTCTCGGAAAGATAATTCTTCACATAGCCGAATGCGGTTTTATCCGCCACGCCTGCGATAGTACCAGCTTTAAACACGTGGTCTGAACCGAAAAGCTCTTCCGTATACTTATGAGCAAAAGACTGATAATCCCCCGAAAAGTTAAGGTCGATATCGGGAGCCTTATCTCCGTCAAATCCCAAAAACGTTTCAAAAGGTATATCATGACCGTCACGGTTATAATCGGCACCGCACACAGGACATTTTTTAGCAGGCAGGTCATATCCTGAACCCACCGAGCCGTCGGTAATAAACTCCGAATGTTTACACTGAGGGCAGACATAGTGAGGCATAAGAGGATTAACCTCAGAAATACCAGACATGGAAGCCACAAAAGACGAACCGACGGAACCTCTCGAACCAACCTGATATCCATGTTCAACCGAATTGGCAACCAGCTTCTGAGATATCATATACAGCACAGCAAATCCATGCTTTATAATTGATGTAAGCTCTCTGTCAAGGCGATTATAAACAATGTCGGGAAGATGCTCTTTAAACGGTTGAGCTATGCCGGTATCACCATCGGGAATTTCCACAGATTCCGGATCACAGTCGCCGTAAATAGAACAAGCCTTTTTCCAGCATATAACCTGAAGCTCTCTTACAGCTCCCTCAATAAAAGGAGTATATGTACCGTTAGGAAATGCTTTCAAATCTTTATCGATCATATCGGCGATAAGATTAGTGTTTTTTACCACTACTTCAAAAGCCTTCTCTTCTCCCAGATAAGCAAAATCGGAAAGCATCTCATCAGTAGTTTTAAGATAAAGCGGTGGCTGATTATCGCAGTCGGAATACTTTACAGACTGCAAAATAGCTCTGAACTGAGCGTCCCCTTTATTAAGGAAATGCACATCTCCCGTTGCACAAACGGGGATTCCGAGATAATCTCCCAGCTTTATTATCGTCCTGTTAAAATTCTGTATCTGTTCAAAGGAAGTTACCTGTCCGGTTCTCAGCATAAACTCATTATTGCCCAAAGGCTGAATTTCAAGATAATCATAAAATGAAGCAATACGGCACAGCTCGTCCCATGAAGCTCCGTTTTCCACTGCACGGAAAAGCTCCCCTGCCTCGCAGGCACTTCCCACAATAAGTCCCTCTCTATGCTTGACCAGTTCGGACTTTGGAATTCGGGGACGTTTTTTATAATAATCAATATTTGAATGTGAGATAAGCTTATATAAGTTTTTTAATCCTGTATTGTTTCTGACCAGAATGATCTGGTGGTACGTATGCTGAGAAAGCACATTTTCATCACTTGCCAGCAGGCTGTTTATCATATCCACCGTAATTAGCATATCAGGATATTCTTTCATCAGTCTGCCTGTCAACTCAATAAATATTTTTCCCAAAACTTCTGCGTCATCGCAGCCTCTGTGATGATTAAATTCAAAGCCGAAATACTCTGCCACAAAATTCAGCTTATGCTTTTCAAGCTGAGGAAGCATTATTCTGCACATTGGCACGGTATCAAGATATGAGAAAGGAAATTCAATCTTATTTCTTTTCAAAGCAGCCGAAATAAATCCTGTATCAAACTTTGCATTATGAGCAATAAGCACAGGATTCTTACCGCAGAATTTCAGAAAATCCTCCAAGGCGTTTTTCTCCTCGGGAGCCTCGGCAACCATATCGTTTGTAATACCCGTCAGATTTGAAATGAACTCTGTTATTTCAGTATGTGGATTAACAAAAGTATCAAATCTATCCACTATCTGAAGATTTTTCAGCTTAACAGCTCCGATTTCAATAATCCTGTCATCATTAGGCGAAGTACCCGTAGTTTCCAGATCAAACACCACAAGCTCGTCCGTAAGTCTACGCTTGTCCCAACCGTAATATATATTAACGTCGTTATTTACCTCATACGCTTCGATTCCGTAAATAGCTTTAAAATCTCCGCCGTTTTTTCTTATTCCCGCAACTTCGTTCATTGCCGCAGGATATCCCTGAACCACTCCGTGGTCGGTAATAGCCAAAGCCTTATGTCCCCACTCAAAAGCTCTTTTAACCAGCTTATCCGCAGAAGTCACAGCGTCCATACTGGACATATTGGTATGGCAATGAAGCTCAACTCTCTTTTGTTCGCAGGTGTCCTTTATCTTTTCCCGCTTGACCACCATTATATTTTCGGGGTTAAGGTTCATTGTATGGTCAAAAGTATCCTCTTCAATCTCTCCGGAAACAATAATTGATGTACCCTTTTTCAGCTTTTCCAGCATATTTTCAAGCTCGGCCCTGTTAAGTTTAACATATCTTCCCTTTTTCTCAGAACCGAACATCTTTATTGAAAATGATGATGTAAAATCGGTAAAAAATATTTTTACCACAAGTCCGCCGTTTTTGGTTTCCTTTGTCTGAACTTCAAAAATCTCGCCCCATAGGGTAACATTGTCGGTATTTCCCTCTCCCAGATACCTCATTTCAGTTACGGGAGTGTCACTGCTTATGGGAGCTCCCTTGACAACCAAAGCATTATCGGCAATAAGGTGCAGTCTTGTAAAATCCACATTACAGGTCCTGTAATTCGCGTCGTCCTTAGCTTCAACTTTAGCACTGCTCTTTTTGCTCTCCTTTGGAGCTTCCATTGGAATAGATGCAAGAAATTCCGCCTGTTCTCTTTCAAATGCCTCACTGTCTGTTTCGGTAACGCCCGTAAATTCTATGCCTGCATTAGTGGAAAACAAATCTGCCACAAGAGATGCAAAATAGCTTTCTATCCCTGCTTTTTTCAAGAATTCCACTCCGCCGTGTTTCATATCCACAATAAATTTACCGTTTATAAATCTGGATTCAGCACCGTCAAAAAATCCGTTTACCACAGGAAAATTTCTTTTCATATATTTAACAAGCTGACAGAAACTATCTTCTCTCAGCAAATCGGGAGTATATTTACATCTTATCTCAAATCTGCCCAACCCCAAAGCGTTTGCAAGATCGGTTTCGCATTTTTCAATCACATCATAATCTTTCAGCCGGTCATATTTTACAACAACCGATATTTTATTTGACTTTTCATCAAATATCAGCTTTAAAACATTTCCGTCAACAAGGCTGTCAGGTATGTAATCAGTATATTTTTCAAACAGTTTTCCTATTGTATATATTTTCATATAAAATCCTTACATCTTTTCAATTTCATCAAGCAGAGCTTTCAATGCATTTTGCTCTTCAACTTTATACATTTTTTCGCCGTTTTTAAACAGCACCGCACAGCCGTTTCCCCCTGCGATTCCTATATCGGCTTCTCCTGCTTCACCGATACCGTTCACAACACAGCCCATAACAGCCACGGTAATATCCTTATCAATATTCTTTGTAGCTTCTTCCACCTGTTTTGCAAGGCCGATAAGATCTATTTTGGTTCTGCCACAGGTAGGACAGGAAACAATTTTAACTCCGCTTCCCTTACCCACCGCTTTAAGAATATCTTTTGCGGCATAAATTTCTTTAACAGGGTTATCCGTCAGGGAAACTCTTATTGTCTCTCCGATTCCGTCCACAAGCAAAGAGCCTATTCCCACAGCGGATTTTATAATACCCATTCTCTCGGTACCTGCTTCGGTAACCCCAAGATGCAGGGGATAATCACATTGCTGTGACAGCAATCTGTAAGCGTTTATCATTGTAGGTACGTCCGAGGATTTAATGGAAATTACTATATTTTCAAAATCGCAATCTTCAAGTATTTTCACGTGACCCATTGCACTTTTAACCAATGCTTCGGGAGTGGGCGAACCGTATTCAGCCAGCAGTTCCTTTTCAAGAGAACCGCCGTTCACACCGATTCTTATAGGAATATCTCTGCCCCGGCAGGCTTTAACCACAGCTTTGACATTTTGTATATCTCCGATATTTCCCGGATTAATACGAATCTTATCAATTCCCGCTTCACAAGCAGCCAAAGCAAGGCGGTAATCAAAATGTATATCCGCCACCAGAGGAATTCTTATCTTTTCTTTTATTGCAGGGATAAGCTTTACTGCCTCCATATTTGGAATAGCCGCACGCAGAATTTCACAGCCGGCTTTTTCAAGCTCTACCGCCTGCTCCACTGATTTCTCAATATTATCGGCAGGAACATTCAACATTGACTGAACATATATCTTTTTTCCGTCCAGAGTAAGGTTACCTACTTTTACTGCTTTACATTTTCTCATAAAACACAATCCTCTGCATTAAAATATTTTCATCACGTCGCTTACGGTCACAACAATCATTAAAATCATCAATGCGGCAAGTCCTGCGAAATGCACCATACCCTCTTTTTCGGGTGGAACAGGCTTTCTGCGTATTGCCTCAATTATAAGGAACACAAGTCTTCCTCCGTCCAAAGCCGGAAGGGGAAGAAGATTAAACAGGCCGATATTTATAGTAATAAATGCACCGAGAGAGAGCATGTTCTGTCCCAGGGAAGTCCAGTCAATTCCTGTTTCCTCATTGGTTTCACCCTCTATAACCTGACCTATTGTATCCACAATACCCACAGGTCCCGACAGATCACGGATAGAATATTTTCCTCTTACGAGATCAGCCAGAGAAATATAAATAAGCCGTGCGTCGCTTGCGGTCTGTTTAAGGGAATGGGACAAAACCGTACCCACCGTTGCCTCAATGGGCTTAACTCTGAAATCTATATGCATAGTTTTATCATTTGTGCTGAATGCAACATTACTGAGCTCAACCTTTTTTCCGTCACGAATAACTGTCATATCGAACACACTGTCGTCATCGTTCTGGAACTGATAGGACAAATCTGTCGGGGTAAAAATTCTCATGCCATTAACTTTGATGATTTCATCGCCTATCTGAAGCCCTGTTGACTGTGATTTAGCGTTATCCTCAAACCAGGAAATCTGAGTTGAGGTTATGGGAGCAGACCACGCGGTATGAATCACCAGCAGAACATATCCCAAAACAAGATTCATAACTATACCCGCAACCACTATAAGCATTCTTTTAGGTACCGATTTCTTACAGAATGCACGTTCATCAGGACTTTCAGCGTCCTCTCCCTCCATGGAGCAATATCCGCCTATAGGCAGAATCCTCCAGGCATAAAGGGTTTCTCCCTTTTTCTTTTTAATTATTGCAGGTCCCATTCCTATTGAAAACTCGTTCACCTTTACGCCGCAGGACTTCGCCGCAACAAAATGACCAAGCTCATGAATAACGATTATCACTTCAAAAATAAGCAGTGCAAAAACTATGCTCAATATACTCATTTGTTTATCCCTTTCTTAAAAATAAATTACTGTATTTGTTCTCTCACATATTTTCTTGCCGCCTTATCCGCTTCAAGCACGTCTTCAAGGCAGGTTATTTCTTTCTTTTCTGTATTTTCAAGTGTTTTGGTTACAAGCTCGCCGATTCTGAGAAACGAAATTTTACCGTCAAGGAAAGCCGCAACCGCCTCTTCATTTGCACCGTTTACCGCCGCAGGAAGTGTTCCGCCCAAAGTAATTGCCTTTATGCACGCAGTCAGACAATCGAAAGTTTCATAATCAGGCTTTGAAAAGGTCAGCGTACCGTAATCGGTAAGGGACAGCCTTTTTGTAGGACATTCTACTCTGTCGGGATATAGCAGTGCATATTGAATAGGGATCTTCATATCGGGAACTCCCATTTGTGCAATTACCGAGCAGTCGTTATACTCAACAGCAGAATGTACAACGCTTTCCCTATGAACCACAATTTCTATCTGTTCCGGCTTCAGATCAAAAAGCCACATAGCTTCAATAAATTCAAGTCCCTTATTCATAAGAGTCGCCGAATCCACTGTAATTTTTCTGCCCATGCTCCAGTTAGGATGATTAAGAGCCTCCTCCACTGAAACGTGAGCCAGATCTGCTTTAGTCTTACCGTAAAACGGACCGCCCGACGCAGTAAGAATGATCTTACTTACCTGGGAGGTTTTATTTCCCTGCATACACTGGAATATAGCGGAATGCTCGCTGTCCACGGGGAAAATCCTTACCCCGTTTTTCTTTGCCGATTCTGTAACCAGCTTTCCGCCTGTTACAAGAGTTTCCTTATTCGCAAGAGCGATATCAGTACCGTGATTTATTGCCGTAAGAGTAGGGGTAAGTCCCACCATTCCCACCACGGAATTAAGCATTATATCCACTCCGTCAAGGGAAGCAATAAAATTAAGTCCGTCCATTCCCGAAAGAACCTTTATTCCGCTTACGCTAAGCAATTCAGCCAATTTATCTTGTTTATCTGTATCAAACACACAAGCGTACTCAACCTTATTTTCCAATGCCTGCTTTGCCAGCATTTCCACATTGGAACCTGCCGCCAATGCCTTTATTTTTATATTATGTTTATTTGCAACCTCTAATGCCTGAGTTCCTATTGAACCTGTCGACCCGAGAACGGTAATCGTTTTCATATGAATCACCATGCTTCTTTTCATTTAACATTCCAATAGGGGCAGCTTTCCAAAGCTCCCCCTATTATCCGCTGTTTAAGCGTAAATATTCGCCGATTAAATCGGTATCATTTTATATTATCCAGCCCTGAGTGAACACATAGAACATAAACGGAGCAACAAGCAGAACGCTGTCAAACCTGTCCATAATTCCTCCGTGTCCCGGCATTATATTTCCGTAATCCTTAATTCCGCACTGACGTTTGATAACAGACGCCGTCAGGTCGCCAACCAGTCCGATCAATGCACAAATCATTCCTGTCAGGAACAAAGGTACATAATGAATCGGGCTTCCGTCAAGAGCAAATTCATAAAACAATCCGATTATAATAAAAATCAGTCCGTTTGTCAGGATTCCGCCCAAAACGCCCTCAACTGTTTTTTTAGGGCTTATTGAAGGACAAAGAGGTGTTTTACCGAAAAATGTTCCCGCAAAATAAGCTCCCGAATCTGCAAGCCATGCACCGCAAAGGGTCAATATCACCATAAACAGTCCTACGCCTCCGTAAAGATTCATATTCAGAAGCGTTGTAAAGGAATATGGAACAAAGAAAGCCACGGCAATCATCAGAAAGAAATCACCGAACTTAAATTCCTCATGATTCTTCAAAAACAACAGACACATTGAAAGAATCAAAACACCCACAAAGAAAAGCTCATTAAGAAACAAAAGCTTAGTTTTTGACAGCCATATAAACGAAACGCATTCAAAGAAAGCATAACCAATACAAACTGCCGACTGGATCTTATATTTCAGATAATCCATTGCTTTGAACAATTCATAAACCGCTCCGGCTGCCAGCAAAGCTATAGCAAGATCAAAAATAAACGTATTATGTAAAAGCAAAACCACTACAGCGATAACTATTGCAACCGCCGCAGAAACAATTCTTGTAGTCATTGATTTTGTCATGGAAAATCATTCCTCTCAAATGATAATTTTAAACGCCGCCGAACCTACGGTTACGTTCGCTGTATGTTAAAACAGCCTTTTCCAAATCTTTTTTTGAAAAATCCGGCCAAAGTATATTTGTAAAATAATACTCCGCATATGCCGACTGCCATATAAGGAAATTGGAAAGTCTTTGTTCTCCGCTTGGCCTTATAATCAGATCCACGTCGGGGATTTCCTCTGTATAAAGCCTTGACTGAATTAAATCCGCATTTATGGATTCGATATCAAGGACACCGGATTTTACATCTTGTGCAATACTTTTAACCGCATGAGTAATCTCGTCACGTCCGCCGTAATTTATTGCAAGAATCAGCGTCATGGAATCAAAGTCCTTTGAAATTTCCTCAACATGCTCCATTTTTTTCTGAAGCTCCGGTTTTAGCATAGTCCTGTCTCCGATAAATCTGACTCTTATGTTTTCATCAATAAAGTCATTTACCTCGTCAAGGTATTTATCGAACAGATCCATAATAGCGTCAACTTCATCTTTAGGACGCTTCCAGTTCTCTGTAGAAAACGCATAAAACGTAATATATGAGATACCCAGGGATTTAGCATGACGGGCAATAGTTCTGAAGGTTTTTGCACCCTCTCTGTGACCGAATTTGCGTGGCAGTCCACGCTTTTTCGCCCATCTTCCGTTGCCGTCCATAATCACCCCAACATGTGTGGGAACAAGCACATTATCCCCAAGAGCGGAGTTTTTCAATATTGCCATAAAACAATACCATCCTTAAATTAAATTGAGAGAATTTCTTTTTCTTTTTCGGCAACATGCTCGTCGATTTTCTTTACATATTTATCTGTGAGCTTCTGGATCTGTTCCTCGCAGTCTTTCAGATCGTCCTCTGTAATTTCGCCGTTCTTTTTCATTGCTTTATACTTTTCCATTGCATCACGGCGGATTGAGCGAATAGCGACCTTAGTTTCCTCGCCCTGTTTTTTTACATCCTTAACTATTTTCTTTCTGTCCTCTTCTGTAAGCTGAGGAAATGTCATTCTGAGTACCGAGCCGTCGTTCTGAGGATTGATTCCGATATCGGACGCCTGAATAGCTTTCTGAATAGGTACAAGCGTTGATTTATCCCAAGGCTGAATCACAAGTACTCTTGCCTCGGCAACCGAAACAGCCGCCATCTGATTAACAGGAGTAGGAACTCCGTAATAATCAACTTTTACCTTATCCAGAACCGCAGGATTGGCTCTTCCTGCCCTTATCTCGCTGAATTCGGTCAGCATAACGTTTATTGATTTCTCCATCTTAGAATTTGCTTTTTCTCTGATTTCTTTCATAGAATTCATCCCTTTCAATTTTTCATGATTTACTGTTGTAAAATATCAAAAATCAATTTCTTATTTAACAAGCGTTCCGATATCTGCACCCATACAAGCGTCAAAAATATTATCGGGTCTTCCCAGATCGAACACAAGAATAGGAATGTTATTATCCTTACACATTGCCGCAGCGGTAGAGTCCATAACTGCAAGGTTGTTTGACAGTATTTCATTAAAGCTGATTGTATCATATTTAACAGCGTCATCGTATTTATGAGGATCCTTATCATAAACTCCGTCTACCATAGTAGCTTTAAGCATTATATCCGCTTCAATTTCAGCGGCTCTCAATGCTGCCGCAGTATCTGTTGAGAAAAACGGATTTCCCGTTCCGCAGCCGAAGATAACCACTCTGCCCTTTTCAAGGTGACGCATGGCTCTGTTTCTGATATAAGGCTCAGCTACCTCTCTCATTGAAATAGCTGTCTGGACACGAACCTCAAGTCCGCAGTTTTCCAATCCGTCTGCCACTGCAAGGGCATTCATTGCGGTGGCAAGCATACCGATATGGTCTGCTCTTGTTCTGTCCATAGCTCCGCTGGACCTGCCTCTCCAGAAATTGCCTCCGCCTACTACAACACCCACCTGAATGCCGGCGTCGACGCATTTTTTTATACTTTTTCCGAAAGATGTAATAACGTCATAATCCAGACCCATTTTTTTATCCCCTGCAAGGGCTTCTCCGCTAAGCTTCAAAAGAATACGTTTATACTTCGGTTCCATTATAAAAACACTCCTCATATTATTTATTTTTAATCTACTTGTAGTTAAATTATACAATATTTCGCCGGAAAAGTAAAGGGCTTTTTTACAACAATATTTTTCGAGCATAATTAAAAAACTATTAATGTTCTGTGTAAATAGATATAAATTTTATCGATATTAATTTAACATTTGGCAAAACCATTGAAAAGTCGACAAATTTCTTGTAAAATGGAGATTAGAAAGCGGGGTGGTAATTTGTTCTCAAACATCAGCATACTTATTGCAGCAAAAGACTTTAACTCTCACAAGAAATTAATTGAACATTTTAAAAGCTGCGGAGGCACAGTTAATATATGCAACGCCGAATGTATCAAAGTAGAAATAGAAGTTTTAAAACACGAGCCGGACATATTGATTTTACAAACTGACGACATCCCCTTCAGTGATCTTGAAAGGCTGATAAAAAATATATCTCTACTTAACAAATCACCCTCTGTTTTCACTTTATCCTCTTACGAAGATTCTTATGCAAATCAGAAACTGATTTCTCTCGGCGTTGTGAAATGCATCACTTATCCTTATATATTAACAGAATTAGCTGATACAATTTATAATTACATAAAATCCGCTCCCGTTGATACCGACGTGATTTTAGCGGAAACAAACAAAAACATCAACAATTTTCTTATGCTGATGGGATTTCATTCGGGAATGCAGGGCTTCGGATTTTTACGAAAAGCAATATTGACTTTTGTGCTTAACAGAAACAAAAAGATTAATTTTTCAAAAAATCTTTATCCGGAAATTGCAGAATATTTTAATACAACTCCTCAATGCGTGGAATGGGGCATCAGGTCGGCAATTTCCAAAGCCTGGAGCAAGGCGGACAGTGGCATAAAAGTTCTGTTTTTTGATACTGAGAAACTCAAAAATCACAGCAAACCTACTAACCTTGAATTTATTACAACCGCCGGCAATTACATACTTCTCGAATGCCGTGAACTTATAGAAAAAATTAATAACAGTGATAATACTATCCCTCCCTTGCATAAAGTATAACACGTATACTTTAACATGGCGGAGGGATTTTTATGATATGCAGCTTTTCAAGTCTCAGAGACAAGGAAATAGTCAATATTAAAACAGGTTTAAAACTGGGATATGTTGACGACATAGAACTGGATACGGTTACAGGAGAGATTGTTTCGTTAATTGTCTACGGCAGACCCCGTGCATTGGGATTTATGGGACGGGATGATGATATAACCATAAAATGCAGTGACATTCACCTTATCGGCGAAGATATTATCCTTGTAAAGTTCAGCAATGATACAATATGCACAAAGCAACGAAGTTTTTCGGTTGAAAATTTGTTGAAATAAAATATTATATATGCTTGAAAACAGGCAATAAATATGATATAATATTAAAGCAATTCGCACGCCCGTGATTTTGCAGTGGTTCCTGAACGGTAAAACTCAGGTGAATGCAAGTTAAGACGGGCGGAGGATACACATTTATCCGTCAAATCGGGCGGATAAAAATCTAAAAACCAAACAGGAGGTTACTACAATGGGAGTAGTATCAATGAAACAGCTTCTTGAGGCCGGCGTACATTTCGGTCATCAGACAAGAAGATGGAACCCGAAAATGGCTCCGTACATTTTCACAGAAAGAAACGGCATTTATATCATCGATTTGCAGAAAACAGTAAAGAAGCTTGAAGAAGCTTATATGTTTATCCGTGATATTTCAGCCGAGGGCAAGGAAGTACTTTTTGTAGGTACAAAGAAACAGGCAGGCGACTCCATTAAGGAAGAAGCTTTAAGAGCTAACGCACATTATGTAAATGCAAGATGGCTCGGCGGTATGATGACAAACTTCAAGACCATTCAGAGAAGAATCAAGAGACTCGAACAGCTTCACAAGATGGAAGAGGACGGAACTTTTGACCTTCTTCCAAAGAAAGAAGTTACAAAGCTCAATCTTGAAATTGAAAAGCTTGAAAAATTCATGGGCGGTATCAAGAACATGAAGGAACTCCCCGGAGCTCTCTTTGTTGTTGACCCAAGAAAAGAAAAGATTGCAGTAGCAGAAGCTAAGAAACTGGGTATTCCTGTAGTCGCTATCGTAGATACAAACTGCGATCCTGATGACGTTGACTATGTAATCCCCGGAAACGATGACGCTATCAGAGCCGTTAAACTTATTGCAGGCTGTATGGCTAACGCAATTATCGAAGGCAGACAGGGTGAAGACGCTGAAGCTGAAGAAGTAGCAGAAGAACCTGCTGAGGCTGTTGAAGCTACAGAAGAAGTTACTGAATAATTAACTTTAATAAGAAATTTTCAGGCAGACAAGTTTTGTCTGCCTTGATTTCCATTAAAATAAAATTTAGGAGGAAGAAAAATGGCAAAGGTATCCGTTGCAGAAATCAAGGAACTTATGAAATCCACAGGCGTAGGCATGATGGATTGTAAAAAAGCTCTCGAAGAAGCCGAGGGCGATACAGAAAAGGCAGTGCTTATTCTCCGTGAAAAAGGTCTTGCAACACAGGCTAAAAAGAGCGGAAGAGTTGCAGCTGAGGGTATTGTTACTTCAGTAGTTGAAGGCAATGTAGGTGCTGTTGTAGAAGTAAACATTGAAACAGACTTTGCTGCAAACAACGAAGAATTCAAGGCTTTCGTTGCAGCAGTTGCAAAAACAGTAATTGAAAAGAATCCTGCAGATCTTGACGCACTCAAAGCTGAAACAATCAGCGGCGGCGACAAGAGCGTTGAAGAAACTCTTCAGGATCTGTTCATCAAGATCAGAGAAAACATGGTTATCCGTCGTTTCCAGAGATTTGAAGGCGTTCTCGTTCCTTATGTTCACGGCGGCGGAAGCATCGGCGTAATGGTTAAGCTTGACACTGACCTCCCTGCTGACAAGGTTTACGAAGTTGGTAAGGACTGTGCTTTACAGGTTGCTGCTATGAACCCTGCATATCTGGACAAGGCTAATGTTCCGGATTCAGCTCTTGAAGAAGAGAAGAAGATCATGCTGGCTCAGATGGCTGAAGATCCAAAAATGGCAAACAAGCCTGAGCAGGTTAAAGTTAAGATTGTCGAAGGTAAAATCGGAAAATATTATTCTGAAAACTGCTTGCTCCAGCAGGCATTCGTTAAGGACGACAAGGTTTCAGTAGGCAAATATGTTGAAAACGCAGCTAAAGCACTTGGCGGTTCAATCAAAGTCGTTGATTATGTTCGTTTTGAACGTGGCGAAGGCGTTGAAAAGAAAGAAGACAATTTTGCTGACGAAGTTGCTTCAATGATCAAGTAATTCTTAATAAAAAATCAACTCCATTGGATTTATGTCCAATGGAGATTTTTTTATTTTGCAATACTTTCATGCTTTGTTTTTCCCATGACCAGATATCTGAAATTCTTATCTTCCCCAAACATCTTCCAACGCAGAAAATCGTCCAATGCTATTCCTGCAGCGGCAAGTATTATCCAAATTCCCACAAAAGGCAGGCATATCTGTCCGTCAAAATTCATGGGAATGTCTGAATAATCCCATATATTCATGCCCAACATAACATTTAGTATTTCCCCGGAAATAAACTCTATGGCTGTAATAAAAAAAGTGATGCTTGCAAGCTGTACAAAATAATTCATTCCCTCTCGTCTACCGTTATTTGAAACATGAATTGCTATCATTGACAATCCGCCTAAAAGTCCCATTGTAATATGAGTAAAACCCCTTGCGGCGATTTCTATACAGCCGTATATCACTGCACCGATTATAAATACGGCGAAATATTTTAAAATAGTTCTGTGCAAATCTTCCCCTCCCTTTTTAAAAGTTCTCATAACTTTAATTTGCACAGAATTTATTATTTTAAAACAAAAATCACTTATGAAATTTTATGAAAAATTACGGGAAGATTTAATCAGCAATCTTCCCGTAAAAATTTTATGATTCAATTTATACCTGCCACGAACCGAGATATTTTTCCTGTTCCTCTGTCAGTTCATCAATTTCAAGCTCCCATGATTTAAGTTTACGCTCGGCGACTTCCCTGTCAATTTCGTCGGGAACATTAATAATCATATCATCAAACTTTCCTTTGTTTTTAACTAAGTAAGCCGCTGAAAGTGCCTGAATTGCAAAGGACATATCCATAATCTCCGCCGGATGACCGTCTCCTGCCGCAAGATTTACAAGTCTGCCCTCTCCGATAACATAAAGCCAATTACCGTTTTCAAGTCTGTATCCGTCAATATTATTCCTTGCTTTTTTGCTTTCGACCGCTATTCTTTTCAATCCTGCAACGTCAACCTCGCAGTCAAAATGTCCTGCGTTGCAAAGAATTGCACCGTCTTTCATATTAATAAAAGATTTCTCGGTTATAACGTCTTTACAGCCTGTAACGGTAACAAAGAAGTCCCCGACTTTTGCCGCTTCCTCCATTTTCATTACCTTGAATCCGTCCATTACCGCTTCAAGGGCTTTTATCGGATCAATTTCAGTAATTATAACAGAAGCTCCCAGTCCCTTTGCACGCATTGCCACGCCTTTTCCGCACCAGCCATAGCCTGCCACAACTACATTCTTTCCTGCTACTATAAGATTTGTAGTACGGTTAATTCCGTCCCATACCGACTGACCTGTACCGTAACGATTATCAAAGAAATGCTTACATTTAGCGTCGTTCACCAGCACCATCGGGAATTTCAGCTGTTTATCCTTATTCATTGCAATAAGCCTTATAATACCTGTTGTTGTTTCTTCACAACCGCCGATAACGTTGGGTATAAGCTCCGGATATTCATTATGAATAAGATTGACCAGATCTCCGCCGTCGTCAATTATAATATTAGGACCTACTTTTACTACCTGAGAAATATGGCGGTGATACTCTTCGTCAGTTGCTCCGTACCAGGCAAAAACCTTTAAACCGTCATGCACCAACGCTGCGGCGACATCGTCCTGAGTTGAAAGAGGATTGCTGCCTGTAATATACATATCGGCTCCGCCGGCAGCAAGTACTTTACAAAGATATGCGGTTTTAGCCTCAAGGTGAACAGACAAAGCCACTTTCAATCCCTCAAAAGGCTTATCTTTTTGAAACTCTTCTTCGATTCCACGAAGAAGAGACATATTATTTTTTACCCATTCTATTTTTCGCTTTCCGCTTTCCCACAAGCTTTCGTCACGGATTTCGCTCATTTTATCAATCCTTTCAAATTAAAAATCTGATTTCTAACCTCCGGACAGGTTTGAAATTATTATAGCATAAATCCTTATTGTTTTCAACCTCCTAATGATTTTTGCTCTATTATGATGATTTGATGATATGATTTTGACAACCAAATGATAGAATCACTCTGCTTTGTTGATATTTAACAAAAATCAAATGTTATTTTCTATTCCCTTTAAAAGTCAAGTCTATTTACAAATCCGTAAATTTGTGTTATAATATTGTTTAAATAAGGAAAGGATTTGCTTAAATGAATTGGGTTGAAATAGATATTTTTACAACTACAGAGGGCATTGAACCTCTCACCGGCAGCTTGCTTGGCATGGGAATAAACGGTTTTGCCATAAAAGATTCTGCTGACTTTGAAGAATTCCTATCGGATAAAACCATTAACTGGGACTATATTGACGATGATCTTATGGGACTCAAAGACTGCGAAACCACTGTAACCGTATATCTTCCTGAAAATGCACAGGGGCTTGAAAACCTTGAAGCAGTCAAACTGGAGCTTAAAGCACTTAAAAAGCGAGATACCGAGAATAAATTCGGAAGGCTTGAATATGAGCTTAAAAATGTAAAAGAGGAAGATTGGGCAAACAACTGGAAGCAATATTTCAAACCAATCTGTATAGGTGAAAAGCTGTTGATCAAGCCATCGTGGGAACAGGCTTCTCCCGATGAAAAAAGAAAAATACTTGAGATTGACCCGGCTTCATCTTTCGGCACAGGACAGCACAATACCACTCAGCTCTGCCTTGAGCTTATAGAAAAAAACCTCACGGAAGGAGATAGAATACTTGATTTGGGCTGTGGCAGCGGTATTCTTTCGATAGGAGCTTTGCTTTTGGGAGCAAAATCCGCTTTTGCTGTAGACATTGATGAAAACTCTGTAAAAATAGCGGAAGAAAACGCCCAAAAGAATCAAATACCCAAGGATAAATACACTGCGAAATGCGGAAATATCATTGATGATGAGGTTTTTTCGGCTTCAATCGGCAGTGAATATGACTTAGTTTGTGCTAATATTGTGGCAGATGTGCTTATCGGTATGAGTGACAAATTTTCAGGCTTCGTAAAAAATGACGGTATGCTTATTGTATCGGGCATAATAGACAGCAGAAAAGATGAAGTACTTGACGTTATTAAAGCGAAAGGCTTTGAACTTATGGAAATCCGTGAAAAGGAGAACTGGGTTGCCGCTTCGTTTAAAAAAATATAAAATATAAAAAGAAGAAAGGATTGACAAAAATGCAACTGCTTTTTTTGGTAATTAAAAGAACAGAATTGGTTGATGAAATCATGAAAGAGCTTGCCAAGGCAGGTATACGGGGAGGTACAGCTATCGACAGTATAGGAATGGCCAAATCAATCTCAGGAATGGACAGTCTGCCAATGATCAGCGTACTACGTGAAATACTTAACGGCGAAGATTCAGCTCAGAAAGGCAAAACTATTTTCGTTGCAGTTAAGGACGAGCAGGTTGAAACTGCAAAGAAAGCTATCAAGAGTGTTACGGGTGATTTATCCAAGCCTAATGCCGGTGTTTTATTCGGTGTACCAATCACCTTTGCTGAAGGAATCAACTAAAAACCAAATATTTAACACAAAGGGCGACCAATCGGTCGCCCTTTTACTTTTATTATTTATTCAGGTTTATCCCCAATAGCTTCTCCAAACATTAAAATATCCCCATGGTATTCTAAACACATAAGCAACTTTACTGCTATTAGGTTTATAACTTGTATTTGACCAGAAATAAACTCCGCCATCGTTTTTAATATTCTTATAAGCTGCAATACCATATACAGCTCCATAAACGGCTGTCTTGACTCTTGACGGTACTTTGCTGTAAACAGCTCCGTCTCTTGTTAGACCTGCGGAAGACATAAATCCGCCACTGTTATAAATTATGCTTTGAATATTGCTGTAATTCTTATATGTAGATACCCATACGTTATTCTTTTCGTATTTTGCCGAAGTAAACCTGTTTACTACGCAGTCGGAAACATAAACAATAGGTTTGTCCCATGTTGAATTATTAATCTGACCTACTTCATGGTAAACAATACGGCACATAGCCTCCCAGCCGCCTTTATCGAAGTTCATTCTTGCTGTTTTGATTGTCTGAAAATCAGAAAAAGGTCCGATTGTTTTTCCGTTTACCGCTCTTACGGCAAATGTATAACCGGTGGCTCTTGCAAGACCGGTAACAGTACAATAAGTATATTTACTGCTTACAGTCTTATATTCTGTCCATTTTTTATACTTTCCGCCCTTAATATATACCTGATAAGAACGAGCATTTTTTACTGCTCCCCATCTGACAACGATAGTATTTATCTGTTTATTATATGGGTGTGTATCTGTACTGTCATATTTTTTCTCAGCGATCATTTTAGGTTTTCCGAGAGATGCCAGTTTTTCTGTAACAGCCGTAACGGTTGGATATTTAGCGCTTTTAACCTCTTGGCCGTTAACTGTTATATATGCCCTTACCGCAAACTTATAGGTTGTTCCGCTTGCCAGATTATTTACTACATATGTATTGGAATTGGTTGTTGTTTTAACTACCCTTACCCAACTCTTTTTGGAGTTATTATACTGATATACAATATAACCTTTTGCTCCCTTAACTTTATTCCATGTAAGTTTAACTGCACCTATAGAAACTGATGATACCTTAAAGTCCGATACGGTTTCAGGAATTTGCACGTCAACTGAATCAGCAGCGTCGGATACAATTCCGAAGCTATTCATTTCGCTTCCAATAAAAGTGAACATAAGGCAGAACGCCATTAAACATACAATTATCTTCAATACTGAATTTTTTAATGTATCAATTGATTTGATATTCATTGAAACACGGCTTTTTCACATTTGCTCGATGTGAAGCCCTTCACTCCTTTCATAATCAACTCTGTCAATAAGACAGCTTGATTAATTATATTACTTCAATACCGTTTTTATGTATCAAAATTGTAATTGATTCTTTCCATTTGTTACAAACCGATTACAAATTACTACAACAGTGTAACATATATTTTTACATTTGTCAAGTGTTTCAGTTGCTTTTTTTTAATTTTTATCGAAAATACGCACTTTTCCGTTTTAGTGGTGCTAAAAATTTATTACAAAGCATAGAATTAAAATGACTTAAAAAGTAACAAACTTTAAATATTCATGCTGAAGAATACAAGTAATATACATGATTTAAATTAAAAATTACGATGACTTGTAAAGCAACAGAATATTAGAGAAAGGAATGGTTATAATGAATAAATATCTGCCTGAGGGAAAGCTTTTATGCACAAAAGAAAACAAAAAATATATAGCATCCGAGCAAGGGATGACTGAGGCTTTTGCAAAGGGCTTTATACTTGAAGCACCGGCTATAATGTGCGACAGTGAACACAATCTTATAGTTGATATTCCCTGCGGGAAAGGGATAATTCCGAGGATAGAAGGTGCTGTCGGCATATCGGACGGTTCGACCCGTGATATTGCTCTGCTTTCCAGAGTAAACAAGCCGGTATGCTTCAAAATAGTGAATATATATCATGACGAATCGGGCATACCCATATTCACCCTGTCAAGACGCATGGCTCAGGAGGAATGTATTGAAAACTACATTTCATTATTAACCCCCGGAAAAATAATACCTGCTAAAGTAACTCATCTTGAACCATTCGGTTGTTTTGTTGACATAGGCTGCGGAATACCGTCACTTATACCTATAGACGCTATTTCAGTTTCAAGAATTTCACATCCAAATGACCGATTTTACAACGGTCAGGACATTTATACCGTAGTAAAATCCTGTGAAAACGGACGTATTTTCCTTAGTCATAAAGAGCTTCTCGGAACTTGGGAAGAAAATGCCGGGCAATTTCAGGCAGGAGAAACAGTAGGCGGAATAGTCAGGTCAGTTGAAAGCTACGGAATATTTATAGAGCTTACGCCGAATCTTGCAGGGCTTGCCGAACCGAGAGAAAACGTTCATGCCGGGCAGGCGGCGAGCGTATACATAAAAGCAATAATCCCCGAAAAAATGAAAGTCAAGCTGATTATAGTAGATGTTTTTGAAAACACAGGCTTCCCCACAAAGACAAAATATTATATCCAGAGCGGAGAAATTCACAGATGGGAATACTCTTCTCCACAATGCGAAAAGAAAATTATTACTGAATTTTAATTAAAACGGCTGCTGTATCTTTGCGATACAGCAGCC
>JBJERB010000009.1:0-25673 GCA_051882055.1 Oscillospiraceae bacterium | reverse complement strand
CCTTCCTTCTTGAGAAGAGGACGGAATTCTTCGTTAGCCTGAAGCAAAGCTCTTGAAAGGCCGTGTCTTATAGCTCCGGCCTGACCTGTAACACCGCCGCCTGCTACTGTGCAGACAATGTCGTATTTGTTTTCAGTGTTTGTTACACCGAAAGGCTGACGAACGATAAGCTTGAGTGTTTCAAGACCAAAATAATCGTCAATGTCTCTGCCATTTATTGTGATTTTACCTGTACCCTCATAAACACGAACACGGGCAACAGAGTGTTTTCTTCTACCTGTACCATAAAAATATGGCTTCTTTGATTCGTACATCTTTATTGCTCCTTCCGATTAAAGTTCGTATTTCTCAGGCTTCTGAGCAGCGTTGTTGTGCTCTGCGCCTTTGTATACTCTTAGTCTTTTAGCAGCTGCACGTCCCAATGTGTTGTTAGGGAGCATACCTTCTACTGCGATTGTCATAGCTCTGTCTGACTGTTCTGACATGAGCTTGTCATACTTGATTTCCTTTAAGCCACCGATCCAGCCTGTGTGCCATCTGTAAGCTTTCTGTTCAAGCTTCTTTCCGGTAAGTACAGCCTTATCGCTGTTGATGATAATAACGTGATCGCCGCAGTCAGCATGTGGTGCATAAGTTGGCTTGTGCTTGCCACGAAGAATGTGAGCAGCCTTAGCAGCAACTCTACCGAGAGACTGACCCTCAGCGTCTAAAATATACCATTTACGAGTAATCTCGTTTGCTTTTGGCATATAAGTTGACATGTTTTTTCCTCCATTCAAATTTAAAAATGATGTCCAATGCGGTGAAAAATCAGCATGAACCGCATTTGGAATTTGCAACGTTACTTATTATACAACACCTTAAAAACAATGTCAATAGGCAAAAAGGAGAATTTTTAATTTATATCCCTTGTTCTCTTAAAATCTCTGCATTTTTCTCTGTTTCTCTCGTTTTCTTGATTTTCATTTCACTTTTGTGAATTGCCTATATTATTGGAAAAACCGCACCTGAAATAAGGGTGCGGTTCTATATTCTATACTGATTTATATGACGGCGTATAATTTATGTTATTATTTGTTTCTTTCTCTTCAATAAAAACCTTGTTGAGGAAATCTTTTAGTTTATTTTGATTTAGCTGAATATTGGATAACGAAGCACTTTGCAAAGTTATTTCTTTTACTTTATAGCCATCATAATTAAGTTTAAATGTTATTTCAAATTTTTGACTTTGCTTGCTCCCGTAATTGCAAAGTCCGGAAACTGTAACGTATTTAAAACAGTCATCTTCGGAATAACTCCATTTAACGGTGTCTTTTTGAGCAAAATCATCAATTCGTTCTCCTATTATGTTATTGACTTTATTCTCGTCCAGATCAGTTACAGAAGAAGTGTAACAGTTTTGAATCATATTAATAAATGTTTCATCAGTAATTTTTAATGACGCCGC
Organism: Oscillospiraceae bacterium; assembly: GCA_051882055.1. Taxonomy (GTDB): domain Bacteria; phylum Bacillota; class Clostridia; order Oscillospirales; family Ruminococcaceae; genus FB2012. The sequence goes on along the minus strand of JBJERB010000009.1, from coordinate 24,226 downwards.
AAAACCATTGTTTAATAAAGCCCAGATCATAAATATAATAAGCATTACAAACGGTGTCTTAGTTTGTTTTGTCATTATAATTCTTCTGTATACATATAATGGTGGGAAAAATCTTGCCTTATATAATTGAAGACTGCTTACACCAAATTTCCTCAGATCTTTTTCATCTGATATACATACAATCGGACCTATTACCAGTATACTCAGCCATAATATAATGCCCATCCATTTGTTTTGAGCGAAATTCTCTAAAAATAGCCCCAGTAATGGTAAAAAAGCTACATACCATACTTTGCCGTTGCGTATTTTCGGCAGTAGGTCCAGAACAAAATTTGGGTTGTAATTATAGTATTCCATAAAGATTCTCCGTAAATTTGATTTTCTAAATTAATTATACTGAATTAGTATGCTTTGTTTTCTGAATTTATAAAAAACAACGTTTTATCTATTTAATTTAATTATATAATATTTCTAATAAATAATCAAGTGTTTTTGTAGCGACAATAGCTTTCGAGAATTATTAACAAAAAATGTAGTTTTTGTTTTAAAAAAATATTTTTTGTGTAAAATATTTAACTAACATATTGCGTAGTGGCAAAAAATGTGATATCATGTATTATGTTGTCTTATTAATCCAAAAACAGTAACTTTTTTGATTATTATTAATAATTAAAAAATGTTAGAGAGGAATTTTGAAGAAAGGATCGTGCTATTATGAAATCTTTGACAAAAATTTTAGTATGCGGTACTGACAGTACTTTTCAGTATCTTGCTCATCAATTGGAGGTTGCAGGATATTCGGCTATATCAGTCAAAGCAAATCCTCTGGATATTGCTTTTGAGTGTTTCAGATCAAAGCCATCTGCAATATTTTTCAGTTCCGGTATCGAACAGCCGGTTAAATTAGTGGAGAATTTAAGGATGTGTTCTCACTCACCCCTTATTTTTATTATCAAATCTCAAAAGGATATTATTCCAAATAAAACTCTTGAAGAAATTTCAGACGGCTTTTTCTATCAGCCCTTGGATATTAGTTACATATGCAAAGAACTGTCTGTGAAAATTGATAATAAAGAAGAAAAAGCAGAAAATTCTGAAATTGTAAATACCAGAATGCACAATCATGTTTCGGAAATATTAAACAAGCTTTGCGTTACGCCTAATTACAACGGTTATATGTACTTGAGGGAAGCCATAAAAATGGTAGTAAATGAACCGGTTAATTCAAGAGGATTTTCAACTAAAATTTATCCACATATAGCTGAAGACTTTCATGTTTCTCCTGCAAGTGTTGAAAGAAATATCCGAACAGCAATAAACAAAAGCTGGGATAAAGCTACAGTAAACATAAAAACCGAAATGTTTGGTTTGTTTGCTGCCAATACGCAATGGAGGCCGACTAACAGTGAATATATACTAATAATCGCTGACATGATTAACCGTGAGTATATTACGTCTTCAGAAACTGTTCATTAATAGATTATGAGAAATATGGCTGTTGGCTTAGAGTTAATAATAATGAGGAAATTGATTTGTTTATATTTTCATTTTTTAATTATATTTATTATGTTAGTTTTGAATTATAAGGCGACTCATATAGAAAACGGACTGCTGTACATTCTTGTGCAGCAGTCCTTATCTATTTCAGAACAGCTTTCATCACAACTGTATAAAGCTCCCCTGCGGACAGTAGACTTTTGCAGCTATCTGTCACTTTATACGGTTTCCTGTAATAATTGCTGTTAATATAGTTTATGCATTTTTTTGTTTTATGCTACATATTTTATTGAAATTCATATCCTGCATTTCTTGCATTGTCAATAAAATCGGAAAGTATTTCAGCATTGGTAGACGAAACAGAGTGGAGCAGATATATTGCACCGTCATGAAGTGCGTTTGTAAGCTTCTCCAATGAAGCGGTTTTATCCGGCTGATTGTTTACGTCCCAATCCGCATAAGCATAACTCCACAAAACGGTTTGATATCCGCAATTTTTAGTTACAGCAAGAGAAAATTCTGAAAACTCACCCATAGGCGGACGGAAAAGGGTCATTTCATAATTAAAATTATCTTTAATATAATCATGGAGTCCTTGAATTTCATCAATACATTGTTCTTCGGTCAATCCCGGCATGGATTTATGGGTTACCGAGTGATTTCCTACCGTATGACCTTCGTCAATCATTCTTTGGACAAGCTCGGGATTCTTTTCAGCATAGTCCTGTAATACAAAAAAAGTTGCCTTTACGTTTTTTTCTTTCAGAACATCAAGAATTTTAGAAGTATATCCGTTTTCATATCCCTGATCAAAAGTCAGCGTAATTTTACCCTTTTCGGAATTTATGGCTTTTGCATTATATTTCTCGTATTTGCTGTTAAAATCCAATGCACCGAGCGGTCGGTTATTCTCGTCAACCTGAACGCCCTGACCGTAACCGATTTTTTCATGGGACAGTGAAGATAAATTTTCCTCGCTGTTTTTATCAACGATTACAGGTTCAATGGGAACTTTTGAGTCAAGAGCAACAGTAGTATTTCTATTGCTTGTATTGTTTGTATTGTTATTATTGCTATTGTCATATTTGGCACCGCAGGAGCAAAGGATTAATGCCGCAGCAGCTGCCGGTAAAAATCTGTTTTTCATAAAAAAATCTCCTTAAAGAATATTATTAATATTATATCCTTTCCGAAAGATAATTTTCTAAAAAATCAAATGTAATTTTTGCAAAAAAAGAAGTCTGTCAGCAGACAAACTTCTTTTTGAATGTATTAATATCAATATTATTTTTATAAACAAACATAGAGAAATATTCTTTGCTGTTTTCATAGCCTTTTACTCTGACTCTCGGATTGTAACACCAAAAGTCCCATTCTGAATTTTCATCAGGTTGTGAAAAAAGGCTGACCATGCAAATAGGGAAGTCCTGAAAGTCTGAAGACAAATATTTCTCATAGCTTCTTTTATTACAGATAATCACAGGATTTACACCGTATTTATTTTTGATATATCCGCAGAATTCGGTAAGATTATTTATTACCATTTGTTTGTCCGGAGGAATAACTGAATATATTCCTGAGAGCTTTACTTCAACGGCAGGAACAAGTCTTCCGTTTAGCGTTTCCCCCAAAGTATTGCAAAAATATTTCGCTTGTTTTTCTCCGCTTTTGGTAAGATTGAAAACATGAAATGCTCCTGTAATAAGAGTGCTTTTTTTGCTTTGCTTCCAATTATCATCAAAATTTTTATCTTTAAAGGATGTTCCTTTTGTTGCTTTGATATATGCAAGACTTAAATTCTGTTCCGAAAAAGTCGACCAGTTTATTTCTCCCATATCCGAATCTACAAAAGCTCCTCTTATAGGGTAATCATTCTTTTCAGGTTGATTAAACCACAGTTTTCCCGTAAAAAACAAAATACCTACATTAACAGTAACAATAATCAGGCAAAATATAATCAGAAAAGTCAAAAATCGTTTAAGGAATTTTGGCTTTTTAATCTGTTCTTCGGAATATTCATATCCTTCCGATTCTTCATCCTGTGTATCTATTGAATTTTCCATTGGTGCAGGATAATCATCACTGTTTTTGCTGTGTTTCCTTTTCATTGTTATCTCTCTTTGTATCTGTCATTTGTATCAAATCAGCGAAGTTATAGCTTTCAAGCTTATCTCTTACGGTTTTTGAAATATCATCAAATGCCTTCTGAAAACTACAACTTCCGGATAAATCCCTATTACAGCCGAATTTATCGGAAAGGCATCGTGAAAAGTAATATGTACCTTCAATAGACTCAATAACGTTTTTAAGAGTAATGTCTTTAGGATCTCTGCTTATTTCATATCCGCCTTTTGCACCTTTATAGGATACAACAAGGCCTGAATTAACCAGTTCTCTGAGAATTTTCAGTGTGAATCTCAATGAAACGGAGGTTTTTTCGGAAATCGTTTTTGCGTCAAGCCTTTTTTCTGAACAGCAAAGGATAGATATAATCCTAATCGCATAATCCGATTCAAGGGTTATATACATTTTAAAACCTCCGAATTAATCCAAATAATCACGAACTTTATTGCTTCTGTTAGGGTGACGAAGTTTTCTTAAAGCCTTAGCTTCGATCTGACGTATTCTTTCACGGGTCACATTAAACTGCTGACCTACTTCTTCAAGAGTTCTTGAACGTCCGTCCTCAAGACCGAATCTTAATCTAAGTACCTTTTCTTCACGGTCGGTAAGAGTAGAAAGAACTTGATTTATTTGTTCTTTGAGCAGAACAAGAGAAGCCGCTTCGGCAGGAGCCGGTGCATCTTCGTCGGGAATAAAGTCGCCAAGGTGAGAATCTTCCTCTTCGCCGATTGGAGTTTCAAGAGAAACCGGATCCTGAGCTATTCTCATTATTTCACGTACTCTTTCAACGGACATATCAAGTCTTTGTGCAATTTCCTCCGGTGAGGGATCACGTCCGTTTTCATGAAGAAGCTGACTTGATGCTTTTTTTACTTTAGTTATAGTCTCAACCATGTGAACGGGAATACGGATAGTTCTCGCCTGGTCTGCAATAGCTCTGGTTATTGCCTGACGAATCCACCATGTAGCATATGTGGAAAACTTAAATCCTTTTGTATAGTCAAACTTTTCTACAGCTTTAATAAGACCCATATTGCCTTCCTGAATCAAATCAAGAAAGCTCATGCCTCTGCCCACATAACGTTTTGCTATTGACACAACAAGACGCAGATTTGCTTCTGCCAGTCTTTTTCTTGCATTAGAAGCTTCTTTTTCATTGCTTCCTGCCATTTTTTCGGCAAGTTCAATTTCTTCTTCCGATGTTAAAAGGGGAACTCGTCCGATTTCCTTGAGATAAATCTTCACAGGGTCATCTGTAGATACTCCTTCTGTTGAAAGACCGATATCCACCGATTCCGGGGCGATGTCATCTTCAGGATTTACAAAAATGAGGTTATCGTCTTCAGGAACGATATCATCGATAATTTTTATTCCTAAAGTCTCACAGCTGTCATAAAAAGAATCCATACGCTCAACATCAAAATCAAGCTTTTCCAATGCATTTGTTATTTCCTTAGTTGTAAGTTTGCCGTTAGCTTTTCCCTGTTCCAGCAAATTATCGATTACGCTTTTCTTATCGCTCATAAAATCCTATCCTTTCATTTATGTTTGTTATGATTTCTTAGCTTTAAGCCTATTTCTTAGTTTAATGAAATCGTCATCTGACATATTTTCATCAACAGATGCTTTTTCTTTATAATTTTTCAACAGTTCAATATAATCATAAACTACATTTATATCAATGCCCATATTACTGAATTTTTCGAGTATTGAAGTTATTTTGCCCACCTCGTCAGGTGAAAATTCACCGTTAAAAGCGGTAATTGAGTGATCTTCGCCGTTTTTTATTTTTTCTGTAAGAGCGGTGTACACTTTTCGGTTAAATGAAGTCACAAATCTTTCCGGCGGAAGTTTTTCCAAGATCGTATTGCAAAAATCGGGGTTATTGTATAAAAAATAAATAATTCCGCATTCCGCTACCGATTCTTTGTAATGCGTCGCTGCTTCAGGATTAATATCATCTTTACGCCGAGTGGCATAATTCATCAGCTCTCTGTCGTTTCGCCGTCTTTTATTTGCTATTTCACGGTTTATCAGATAGTTAATCTCCTGGACAATAGCATTTTTATTTATGCCTTGTTCATTTGCTATCTTTGAAATATACACGTCACGTTCCACGGGAGATTTTATCCGAGCCAGAACACGATAGACTCGTTTCATATATTCAACTTTTCCCGTATCCGTATCAAGGTCAAGTCCTTCTTTGCATCTGTTCAGTTCAAAATTAACTGCACCGTCTGCATTGTCCAGCAAATGTCTGAATTTAGTTTCCCCGAATTTGTTTATATATTCGTCCGGGTCCTTTGCACCGGTCATTTTGATTACATTTGTTTTTAAACCGGCGTCACTCAAAAGAGCTATGGCTTTTCGGGTGGCTTTCTGACCTGCTTCATCGGAGTCGTAGCATATAACCACCTCGTCGGCATAATTTGAAATCAGCTTGACCTGTTCGGGAGTAAGTGCTGTTCCACAGGACGCTACAGCGTTTTCAAACCCTGCCTGGTTTAATGATATTACATCCAGATTTCCCTCACAGAGCAATATTTTTTTATCTTTTACCGTGGCATTCTTTGCAAAATTCATAGAAAACAAAAATCGATTTTTTTGATAAACATATGTATCTTTTGAATTTAAATACTTCCGCTTATCGTCACTGCTCAAAGCTCTTCCGCCAAAGCCTACAATATTTCCTCTTAAATCGATAAGAGGGAACATTGCACGATTTACAAAGAAGTCATATGTATTTTTAGTATTTCTTTGGGACCTTGATATCAGGCTTGCATCAATAAGCTCCTGTTCGGTAAATCCCTCACTAAGCATATAGTTTTTCAGTGCTGACCAACTATTCGGTGCAAAGCCCATGCCGTATTTCTGTATTGTTTTAGCTTTAAGACCTCTTTTTATAAGATATTCTCTGCAAGGTTTTCCTTCGTCGCTTTTAAGACGGTCAAAGAAAAATCTGGCGGCGGTTTTATTTATTTCATATAACCGTTTTCTTTTATCTACTCCCTGGCTGTTTTTAAAAAACGTATCCTCGGGAAGGGGAACGCCTCCTCTTTCCGCAAGTAATTTAACAGCCTCCCAATAGTCAAGATTGTTATATTTCATGGTGAATGTTATAACATCACCGCCAGCTCCGCAGCCGAAGCAGTGAAAATATTCCTTATCGGGATGTACATGACACGACGGAGTTTTTTCGTTGTGGAAAGGACAAAGGCACACATAATCTCTTCCGGTACGCTTGAGATTGACATAGCTGCCCATTACTTCTGCAATGGGGTTTGCCGTTTTGAGCCTGTCCAGAAAATCAGCAGGCAAAGCCATAAATTTCACCGTTCCTTTCCGTATTCATGTTTTGGATTATCTTTTGTTCCATGATGCCGGGATAAACAAATTGCTGAAAATCTCAATTGCATAGCTATCGGTCATTCCCGCAATATAGTCGCATACAGCTCTTTCTTTATCAAATTTTTCTGCGAGCTGCTGATAAAGCAATGGCATTTTATCAACATTATTGCAAAAATATTCATAAAGCTTTTTGAGCATATCCTGAGCTTTTGTTTCTTCGGATTTGCATTTAGGATTTCTGTAAACGCTGTCAAACATAAAAGAATGTAGTGCGGTATATGCATTATGAACTTCCGGCGACATATGAATATTCTCAGCACCATTATCTACAATAGAGCGTACGAGAGTAGTTATACGCTCTGATTTTGAATGACCGAGAATATCGGTTATTACCTTTGGAATATCATTTTCGGTTATAATTCCGCCTCTTATTGAATCATCAATATCATGATTTATGTATGCGATTACATCAGCATATCTTACAACATAGCCTTCTCTTGTATCGGCAATTTTATTGGTATGCTTTAAAATTCCGTCTTTGACTTCATAAGTAAGGTTAAGCCCTTTTCCTTCGTTTTCAATATATTCCACGACTCTCAGACTCTGTTCATAATGATGAAAGCCGTGAGGGGAGAAGCTGTCAAGGGCACGTTCACCTGCATGTCCGAAAGGAGTATGTCCAAGATCATGTCCCAGAGCAATAGCTTCTGTCAGATCTTCGTTTAATCTCAATGCTCTCGATATAGTTCTTGCTATCTGAGCTACTTCGAGTGTATGTGTAAGACGAGTACGGTAATGATCTCCTGTAGGGCTGAGAAAAACCTGAGTTTTATGTTTTAATCTGCGAAATGAGTTACAGTGAATAATTTTATCCCTGTCACGCTGAAACTCTGTTCTCAAATCACACTTTTTAGCAGGTTGAATTCTACCTTTGCTGTTTTTAGATAAAAAGGCATATTCACAAAGATTTTGTTCTTCCATCATTTCGGTATATTCTCGTGGAAGCATTAAAATCACCGTTCCTTTAATATCAAAAGAAAATTTATATAACAATAATAAAGTACGTACTGTTTTCATTCGGAATTTCGTTTTATTATACGTCTTCCTATATATATTATACAAAATCCGCAACAAAATCACCTTTATTGCGGATTAAATAATTATTATTTTGTCTGTTTGCAACAAATATCAAGCAAAATCAGCCCACAAATTTGTTGTTTCTTCTATATGTATTTTACCGTTTGCCAAATCTATTAGTTTTGCTTGAAGAGAAGAAGCAAATTCAGATTTAACAAGTAATAGGATTTTAACCTCGTCTGAAAAATCTTCGCTTAAAATTTTCACTTCAAATTCCGGAAGAACATAAGTTATTTTCCCGTATAAAGAATAGTCACAGGTTATGGATAATTCAGAACATTGGCACATTATCATGATTTTTGCTGCGTCAATGGCAAGCTTGCATGCATGGGAATACGCCCTTACAAGTCCGCCGCCCCCTAATAAAATGCCTCCGAAGTATCTGGTTACCACAACGCACACATCTGTAAGCCCCTCTTTTTGTATTACATCAAGAGTAGGAACGCCTCCGGTACCCTGTGGCTCGCCGTCGTCTGAATATCTTGTGATATTTCCGTCACGAAGAACATAGGCATAAACATTGTGTCTTGCTTTTCTGTGCTTTGCTCTGATTTGATTTATGAATTCCACAGCTTCGTCATTTGTTTTAACGGGTGCAATATATCCGATAAACTCAGACTTCTTTTCAATAAAACTGTCCTCTGCAGGTGCGTAAATCGTTTTATAATTCACCGACGCTCGTCTCCTAAAAATAACGGCTCCCTGTCTGTTGACAAAGAGCCGCAAATTTTAAAATTACGCTGACATATTAATCAAGATTAAATCTCTTCTTAAATCTGTCTACACGTCCGCCTGTATCAACAAGCTTTTGTTTGCCTGTATAGAATGGGTGGCACTTTGAACAAATTTCAACCTTAATGTCCTTTTTTGTGGAACGTGTTTTTATCACATTACCGCAAGCACAAGTGATTGTAGTTTCTTCATAATTTGGGTGAATTCCGTCTCTCATGATATTTCCTCCTTTCCAAACTAAAAAATTATGAACTCATAGAAGCCCATCATTTCAGTTTAGACAGTAGTTCTATGCAGTAATCATTATTTATCATTGACTAAAATATTATATCACATAGGTATTTGTTTGTCAATAGCTAAAAGCAAAAATTTTTGACACCGAATTTTTGTGTAATAACGGACTTGTCCCGGTTTTATAGTAATATTGACAGAAATACTGCATAATCTGTATTAGCATCAAAAATTGAGGAGGCACATCATGTTTATAAGCGTCAGGATAAAGAAAATAACTTTGGTTATTTTATGTGCCGGTATTGTGTTTCTGTCAGCTGCCGGAATTGCCATGCCAACAGTTGTTAAGGCGGAAGTAAAAAAGCTGAAAAGTGTGGAAGTACCAATATTAATGTATCATAGTATATTAAAAGACGAGTCCTTGTGGAACGACTATGTATTATCTCCTGTTGATCTTGAAAAAGATATTATATGGTTAAAAGAACACGGATATGAAACTGTTTTTATAAACGATTTAGTCAATTATGTAAACGGAGCAGCCGAACTTCCTGAAAAGCCGGTGGTTTTAACCTTTGATGACGGCTGTTATAATAATTATTATTATGTATTTCCACTGCTTAAAAAATATAATGTAAAAGCAACAATATCAATAGTAGGTTCATTTTCTGAATTTGCCTGTGAGGAAGCAGAACCGTCCCCGGTATATTCTTATCTTGATTGGGATAATATAAAAGAATTGAGAAAGAGCGGGCTGGTGGAAATAGCTAATCACAGCTATGACCTTCATTCTCTTGACGACCGTAATGGTACTGCTATGAAAAACGGGGAGAGCTATGATGATTACCGTCATGTACTGTTAACGGACATTTTCAAAACCCAGCATCTGTTGGAGGATTTTTGCGGATTCACCCCAAATGTTTTTACATATCCTTATGGATTCACTTGTGAAGCGGGAGAGCGTTTAGTTAAGAATTCCGGATTCTCTGCAAGTCTTGGAGTAGAAGAAAAAATGAACTATATAACCCGTGAAGACAACAACTGTCTTTATAACTTATGCAGATTTAACCGCCCGGCATTTATATCTACCGAAGATTTCATGAAAAAGCATGATATTGATTAAAAAAGAAAAGACTGTTTCATAAGCATTGGTTTTATGAAGCAGTCTTTATATAAAGTTTAACAGTTATATAGCAACCCCTACTGGAATCACCTGAGTTAAACTTATTAATGATATTTTAATATATATTTTTTGTGTTTTATATCATTTTTAATGTCGAAACTGTTAAGAATTTGTGTATGCAGATAGTTGACATAGCAGAATATAAGTGTTATAATAAGTTTAAATTAATTTATAAATCAACTGCCACCGGGTAGTAATGTTTAGCATTCGGATATACATCGTTAGATCTTTGAAGATGTATATATTTCGATTGCTTATTTTTTTGATAAAAGGAGAATTTTTTTGAAGATAAGAAATCCGTTTAAAGGATTAACAAAATTTGAGTGGATATTGTGGCTTAGTTCAATAGTTGTTGTAATAAGTTCTTTTGTTATGTCTAAAGGACAAGGCTTGTTAAATTGTATTGCTTCGCTAATCGGAGTTACTGCACTCATATTTGTATCCAAAGGCGATGTTTTCGGTCAGATTTTAACTGTGGTATTCAGTTTATTTTACGGAATTATATCATTCAGATTCAGATATTACGGTGAAATGATAACATATTTAGGAATGACAGCACCTATAGCTGTGGTTTCGGTAATTTCATGGATCAAACATCCATACAACAATTCAACAGAAGTTGAAGTACAGCATTTAAAGAAAAGGCAAATATGCAACATAGTAATTCTTACTGTTATTATAACATTTGTTTTCTATTTTATCTTGAAGTTTTTTAATACTGAAAATCTAATCATCAGTACATTTTCTGTTGCAACCAGTTTTTCTGCTTCATTTCTGACTTTTTTAAGAAGCCCCTATTATGCTCTTGCATACTCAACCAACGATATAGTACTTATAGTCTTATGGATTTTAGCAACTATAAGCGACTTGTCTTATATGCCTATGATTTTTTGTTTTCTTATGTTTCTTATTAATGATATTTACGGTTATTATAATTGGGTCAGAATTAAAAAGAGACAATCAATTAGATAAAAAAATAATAACTGCTGTGCCATTGAATAACGATTGCACAGCAGTTATTTTTAAATATAATTATTTACTGATCAAAGCAAGTGTGTCACGAGCGATAAGCAGTTCTTCATTAGTAGGAACAACCCAAACCTGTACCTTTGAATCATCAGTAGAGATTTTTGTAAGCTTGCCTCTTGTTTTATTTGTTTCTGTATCAATTTTAAGACCGAAAATGTCTAAATCTGAACATGACTTTTCACGAATGTCAGGAGCGTTCTCTCCGATACCGCCGGTAAATATAACAGCGTCAAGACCATTCATAGCGGCAGCATATGAACCGATATATTTCTTAATCTGATAGCAGAAAATTTCTCCTACAATTTTAGCTCTGTCATTTCCTGCTTCTGCTGCTGCGGTAATATCTCTGTTATCAGAGCCGATTCCCGAAAGGCCCAGGAAGCCTGACTGTTTGTTCATGTATTCTGTCATTTCATCAGGAGTAAATCCTTTTTTCTTTTCAACAAAATCAATGGCAGACGGGTCAACAGAACCGCAGCGAGTTCCCATAATAAGTCCGTCAAGAGGAGTAAATCCCATGGATGTATCTACAGATTTTCCGCCGTCAACAGCTGTAATAGATGAACCGTTTCCAAGGTGACATGATACGATTTTTAAATCCTTGATATCTTTGCCGAGAACTTTTGCTAACTCAGCTGTAACAAATCTGTGTGAAGTGCCGTGGAATCCATATTTTCTTACATGAAGATCTTCATAGCATTCATATGGCAATCCATAGAGATAAGCTTTTCTTGGCATTGTAGAATGAAATGCCGTATCAAAAACAACAACCTGAGGAGTGCCTTCGGGAATAACTGCTTTGCAGGCACGCAAAGCCAGAGCGTGTGGATGATTATGTACCGGAGCCAGTTCAGCAAGGGAATCGATTTTATCAATTACTTCATCGGTAACAAGGCAAGTTTCTTTAAATAGCTCAGCACCTTGTACTATACGGTGACCGACAGCGGAAACTTCAGCCATTGAATCAATTACTTTTGCATCTCCTGTTGTGAGTACTTCTACCAGTTTTTCAAATGCTTCTGTGTGTGTAGGGAAATTACAGTCAGCTTCATATGTTCTTCCGTCTCCTGTTTTGTGTGAAACATGACCGTCGATTCCGATTCTGTCGCAATTTCCTTTTGCGATAACAGATTCGTCAGTCATATCAAGAAGCTGATATTTTAGTGAAGATGAACCTGCATTGACTACTAAGATTTTCATGTGATATAAAACCCCTCTCAGATAAAACTAATACAAAGATCTGATATTGACTTTTGACCTTTAATATAATATACTTTATTATATCAATTTTTTTGAGCGTTTTCAAGGGTATAATATATAAATATACATTTTGCACAATTTTACATGATAAATTTAGGTGAATTTCATATAGCAAAGAAGGTGCAACACATGAATATAACAGGAATAGTAGCCGAATACAATCCTTTTCACAACGGACATAAATACATGATAGAACAGATACGCAGGCAGGGGAGTACTCATGTTGTGGCTGTAATGAGCGGTGCAGTGGTTCAGCGAGGAGATGTTGCGGTTTTCAGTAAGCATTTTCGTGCTGAAACAGCTGTTAGAAACGGAGCGGATTTAGTGGTTGAACTGCCGTTTCCCTATTCCTGTTCAAGCGGAGAGATTTTTGCAAAATCTGCGTTAGCTATCTTATCGGGATTAGGTGAGGGAGTTGTTGACAATCTTGCCTTTGGCTGTGAAACCGATGATTTAAATTTGCTTATTCAGGCGGCTGACGCCTCTGATTCTGTAAAAGACAATGAATATGTAAAAAAAGAATTGTCAGCCGGTAAAAGCTATCCTGCAGCCGTATACGAATCGGTATGCAGAGTTTACGGCGGAGAAGTGGGAGAAATTTTAAAAAAACCTAACAACACTCTTGGGGTTGAATATATAAAGGCGGCAAGAACGGTCTTGCCTGAAATAGGGTTTATACCGGTAAAGCGAAAAAATACGGATCATGACGGCAGTAAAGTTGTGGGGGATTTTGCTTCTGCATCTGCCATCAGAAATATGATATCAAAAGGAAACCAAGCTGAAAGCTTATGTCCTTATGATTTTAAATCCATACCTGTTTATAATCTGAAAATAATGGAACGTGAAATTCTTTTCAGATTAAGCTGTTTTGACAAATCCCGGCTTGTTGACATTCCTGATTGTAGTAGCAGTCTTGCAGACAGAATACTTGGGGTAATGTCGGAATGTCCGAAAACCGTTGACGAATTTCTTTTTAAATGCAAAAGCAAAAATGTTACCATGGCAAGGCTGAGAAGAATACTGATGTATTCTGTGTTGGGAGCGAAAAAAAGCGACTTTTTTTCTCCGCCTTTTGTCAGGATTCTTGCTTTTAATAAAAGAGGAGCGGAGATTTTATCTAAATGCAGAAATTCTGTTTTACCTGTGGATACATCGTTAAAATCCCTTGAAAATGTTTCAGACAATGCACGCAGAATTATTCATTTGGAAAACAATGCGGTTAATTTTCAATATGCATGTGCCGTTGGGAATTATCTGCCCGAAAATGAATACAAAAAATCTGTAAGAATTTCAGATTAAAATAATTTAAGCACCGACTTTTTTACCTTTCAGGCAACCTACGGGATGAATTTCATTCTGAAGTCTTGAATCAAAAGCCTTAAATCCCACATCTCCCATAATTACTGCACGGTTAATACTTGAATAGCCATATCTTGCCCTTATTTTATCAATGGCTTTATTAAGATCCTCTTTCTTTTTTATTTTTTGCGGAGTATTAAATATATTCATCTGAACAGGGCGGTCGTTATCATAAAGCTGAAAAGCTCCTATGGAAATTGAACGAATGGGTATTGTTTCTATATCACTATATGATTTTTTATAAAGGGCGAATGATTCTCTTGCAATTCTTATTCCGTCATCGGAAGGAAAGTCCAATGAGCATTGTCTTGAATAAGTCCGGAATTTGTTGTCTTTTATGGTAATCGAAACGCCTCCTGATTTTAATCCTATTTTTCTTAGTCTTGCCGCAACGCTTTCCGAAAGTGCAAAAACAAGTATTCTGACATCTTCATCACTTTTCAGATCTCTATATGAAGTTGTTCCGTTTGATACAGATTTTACAGGCGTTTTGTCTTCGTTGAAAAGGGGAATCTCACTGTCCTCCAGTCCGTTTGCGTATTTATACAGATATTCTCCCCATTTGCCCAGCCAGCTTTTTAATGTTTCGGAAGGGGTATTTGCAATATCTCCTATGGTTTCGATACCGTGATTTTTTAACTTTCTTGTTGTTGAACGTCCCACAAAGAGGAGGTCTGACGCAGGCAGACACCATACTTTTTCCTTGAAATTTTCACGAGTAATGACTGTTGTTGCGTCGGGCTTTTTCATATCTGAACCCAGCTTTGCAAAAATTTTATTAAAGCTTGCTCCTACAGATACGGTTATGCCCAGTTCTTTTTTTATTGTTTGACGTATTTCATCTGCGACTTCTTTAATATCACGCCTTGTACAGGTAACGTCAAGCCAACATTCATCAATGCCGAAACATTCTATTCTGTCTGTATATCTTTCATATATAAGATGTGCGGCTTTCGAAAATGAAAGGTAAAGGTCATAATGAGGCTCAAGGGTTATAAGCTCAGGACATTTTTGTTTTGCCTGCCATATAACCTCACCGGTTTTTACCCCATATTCTTTGGCTATTTGATTTTTAGCAAGTATAATGCCATGACGATCTTCAGTTCTTCCTGCAACTGCGACGGGTTTACCGTCCAGTTCAGGATGATAAAGACATTCGATTGATGCATAACAGTTATTTATATCCACATGCAGAATTTTTCTATCCATAATCATTCCTCACAAAAAACATATGTTCTATATCTTAATGATATCACGGAACGTATGTTTTGTCAAGAACAAATGTTCAATTTAATATAAAAATTTTTTGTGAATAAATTTAGAGAGGCATTAACAAAAGCTAATGCCTCTCTTAAACATATGTAATTATAATTAATCTCCCATGACTTTAACCATAACAGCTTTCTGAGCGTGAAGTCTGTTTTCAGCCTCTTCAAAGATCTCATCTGCATGAGCTTCAAATACTTTTTCTGTAATTTCTTCTTCACGATGAGCGGGAAGACAATGCTGAACCATTGCGTCGCTTTTAGCAGCAGCCATTATCTCATCGTTTATCTGATAGCCCTTAAACGCAATTTTTCGCTTTTCTGTTTCTGCTTCTTCTCCCATAGAAGTCCAGACATCGGTGAAAATAACGTCGGCGTCTTTTGCCGCCTCCAAAGGGATATCGGTCATTGAAAATTTATCACCGTATTCTTTTGTAAAATCAAGAACTTCTTTATCCGGCTGATAATCATTTGGACAAGCAATAGAAACGTTCATGCCGACTTTCAGGCAACCGACAATAAGAGAATTTGCCATGTTGTTTCCGTCGCCTATGTAACACATATTCAGCCCCTCAAGGCGGCCTTTGAATTCTCTGATTGTCATAAGGTCGGCAAGCACCTGACAGGGGTGACAAAAGTCTGTAAGGCCGTTAATTACAGGGATTGAACCGTATTCAGCCAGATCTTCAACTTCTTTTTGTTCAAATGTCCTTATCATGATTCCGTCAAGATATCTTGAAAGCACTCTTGCAGTATCCTGAACAGGTTCGCCTCTGCCAATCTGCAGATCACGGTTTGAAAGGAACAGAGCCTGACCGCCCAGCTGATACATACCTGTTTCAAATGAAACTCTTGTACGGGTAGATGACTTCTGGAAAATCATTCCCAGTGTTTTTCCTTTTAAATACTTATGCTCAATTCCGTTTTTTACATCGTATTTGAGCTGGTCTGCAAGGTTAAGAATATCAATTATTTCTTCTTTTGATAAATCAAGCATTTTCAATAAATGTTTCATAGCTTCCTCCTGTTATTTCAATATCTTTGTTAATATTTCTATTCCCTCGTCTATTTCATCATAGGTGATTGTAAGCGGGGGGAGAAATCTCAGTTTTGTTTTAGCCGTCAGAATCAGCAAACCGTTTTCAAGGCAGGTTTTGCATACATCTGCGGCATTTTTTGTTTTAAGTCTGACTCCGATCATAAGTCCGATTCCGTCTATGCCGTCTACTTCAGGAATCCGGACAAGCTTTGATCTGAAATATTCCGCTTTTTTAGTTACATCTGACAGAAAGTCAGCATTTGTAACTTTATTAAGCACTGCAAGTCCCCCTGCACACGCAATGGGATTTCCGCCGAAGGTTGAACCATGGGTACCTTTTGAAAGCACATCACAGCATTTATCGTTAGCAAGGCAGGCACCTATAGGAACTCCGCCGGCAAGTCCTTTTGCAAGGGTACAGATATCAGGCTTCTTTCCATAGTGTTCTCCTGCCAGGAGTTTTCCTGTACGTCCTATTCCTGTCTGAACCTCGTCGCCCACAGTAAGTATATCACGTTTTTCACATTCTTCAAAAATTGCATTGACAAATTCCTTAGTAAGGGGAATAACTCCGCCTTCACCCTGAATAAATTCAAACATAACAGCACAGATTTTACCGTCATATTCGTTCAGTTTATCCTTCAGGTCATCAATGTCGTTAGCTTTTACATTGATAAAACCGTCCACAAAAGGGAAGAAGTAATTATGAAATACGTCCTGACCGGTTGCCGAAAGTGTGGCGATAGTTCTTCCGTGAAAGCTGTTTTCCAGTGTAATTATTATATTTCTGTCTTTGCCGTATTTATCAAAGCTGTACTTTCTTGCCAGCTTTATTGCACATTCGTTGGCTTCAGCTCCTGAATTTCCGAAAAACACTTTGCTGTATCCTGTTGAAGTACAAAGCTTTTCAGCAAAATCCGCCTGAATTTCGGTATAGTAATAATTTGATGTATGCTGAATTTTCTTTGCCTGACAGCATATAGCTTCTACCCAGTCAGAATCGCAGAAACCAAGACTGTTAGTACCGATCCCTGAACCGAAGTCTATATATTTTTTTTCGTTATCGCCAACAGCGGTTCGTTTTTCTCCGCTGTCAATTACAAGGTCATATCTGCCGTATGTCCCCATGACATACTTATTAAATTTATCAATAGTATTCATTGTTTCATATCCCTTTTATATCATATAAATTGAGTGCCGATGCCTTCATTTGAAAGCAGTTCTATAAGTATTGAATGGGGAACTCTGCCGTCGATAATACATGTTCTCTTTACGCCGCGTCTGACAGCTTCTACACAGCAATCAATTTTAGGAATCATTCCTCCGCTGATAATTCCTGTCTTTTTAAGATAAGGAACTTCGCTTACATTTACTGTAGGTATAAGTGTGGAGTCATCGTCTTTATCCTGCAAAAGTCCCACAATGTCCGTCATGAGAATAAGGTTTTCGGCTCTCAGACAAGAAGCAATTCTTGCGGCAGCCGTATCTGCATTTATGTTATATGCCTGACCGTTTTCTGATGTACCGACTGTGGCGATAATGGGTACGTAACCGTTGTTCAGAGCGTCGATTATAGGCTTTGTAGTTATTTTTTTGATTTCACCCACATATCCTAAATCCACATCTCCTTGTAATTTTTCTGCAAGGATCATCTCGCCGTCACAGCCGCACAGTCCCAATGCTTTGCCTCCGTGAAGCTGCAAAGCTGATACAAGCTCTTTGTTTACTTTTCCGGTCAGAACCATTTTAACGATATCAATGGTGTCTTTGTCGGTATATCTTAAACCACCGATAAATCGGCTTTCTATGCCTACTCTTTTGAGCATAGCGTTAATTTCCGGACCGCCGCCATGAACGAGAACAACTTTAATTCCGACTTCGTTAAGCAAAACTATGTCGCTCATAACCGCTTCTTTAAGAGCGTCGTTAGTCATAGCGTTACCGCCGTATTTTACTACAACGATCTTATCATGATATTTTTGAATATAGGGCAGTGCGTCAATAAGTATCTGACTTCTTATACTATTACTTATTTTCATTAGACATCTTCCTTTAATTTAGCTTCTGTAATCTCCGTTGATTTTAACGTAGTCATAGGTCAGGTCGCAGCCCCATGCTGTTGCAGAGTATTCGCCTTCACCAATGGAAACATCAATTCCAATTTCATCTTCAAGCAATATTCTTTTGGCTTCATCTTCTGAAAATTCAATACCCGAACCGTTTTCACAGACATGTATTTTGCCGGCTTTTGAGGAGAGGGAAACCGAAACCTTATTAATATCAAATTCGGCGTCTGCATAACCCACAGCACAGAGAATTCTGCCCCAGTTTGCGTCAGCTCCGAACATTGCACATTTAAACAGCGGTGAACATATAACGCTTTTAGCAACGGTAATTGCCGTATCAAGATCATCAGCTCCCGAAACAGTACATTCAAGGAGCTTTGAAGCACCTTCACCGTCTTTTGCAAGCATTCTTGTCATATTCATCATAACAATATAAAGAGCTTGTTTGAACACTTCAAAATCAGCGTTTGCTTCTGTTATTTCAGCATTTCCTGCCAATCCGTCTGCCATAAGAGCTACCATGTCGTTTGTGGACTGGTCGCCGTCTACAGACAAACAGTTATATGTAATTTTTACAACCTCACTCAATGCTTTTTGAAGCATGTCGGTTGATACCGCACAGTCTGTAGTAATAAAATTCAAGGTTGTTGCCATATTAGGGTGAATCATGCCGCTTCCTTTAGCCATACCGCCGAGGTGACATACTTTTCCGTCTATCTCAAACTCAACGGCTACTTCTTTCTTTACGGTATCTGTCGTCATAATAGCTGTGGCGGCGTCTTCGTTTCCGCACACGCAAAGTCCCAAAACCAGCTTAGGTATTGCCTTTTCTATAGGCTCAATAGGCAAAACCTGTCCGATAACACCCGTTGAAGCAACTATAACTTCTTCAGGTTTGATATCAAGTGCTTTTGCTGTCAGCTCGCACATTTTTTCAGCTTTTAGCTCTCCGTCGGCATTGCAGGTATTAGCATTTCCCGAATTAACTATTACGGCTTTAGCTTTACCATCCGTTGCCGAAAGATTTTTCTTTGTAACCAGGATAGGAGCACCTTTGACTTTATTCTGCGTATAAACAGCGGCGGCATTGCACAAAACATCTGATACTATCAATGCAATATCGTTTTTTGAATTACTTATAGGGCTATTGTTTTCATCTGAAACAGGGGAGTGCTTTATTCCGCAATATACACCGCTTGCTTTAAAGCCCTTTGCGGCACAAACGCCGCCTTCTATATATTTATATCCGTCAAAATTTTTCATCAACATAACCTTCTATCTGTTTTAAACTAAAAAATATGAATGTTTCATATAAACAATAAATTTTATCAAGTCATCATAGTGAACATTCAAAGTCCGTGTATTGTCGTTAGGGTGAAAAAGCAACATTTTCCCTTGAAGTTCATAGTCGATTATCAATGTAACCTTATTATCATTGTCATTTATTATTCCAAAAGGGGTAACGCTTCCCGGTTTCAGATTTAAAATGCTATAAAGTTCATTTTCATTTGCAAAAGACAAGCGTCCGATTTCACACTTTTTTGATATTGCTTTTAAATCTGCTCTTTTATAATCGGGAAGAATATACATGAAATATTTCCGGTCGGGGCTTTTAAGGAAAAGATTTTTACAGCCCTGTCCGTCAATTAAATTTTTTACAAGCTGTGCCTGTTCGCATTTAAAAACGGGTTCATGTTTAACAAGGGAATATTTTATATCCAAGCTGTCAAGTAAGGCTAAAATGTCCATTTATTCCGGTTTTCCTAACATAATATTCATGTTTTGTATAGCTGCTCCGCTTGCTCCTTTTCCAAGGTTATCAAACCGTGAACAAAGGAGAATCTGCTCATCATTGCCGAAAACAAAAATTTGCATATCGTTTGTATCAGCAAGTGCATTTGCCGAAATGAAGCCGTCAGGCAATGTATCTTTTCCCCCAAGCTCCATTACTTTAACGTATTTCTGACCCGAATAGTGCTGTGACAAAATCTCATGAATGTCAGCAGGCGTATATTTTTTCGTCAATGCTCTTGATATCAGCGGAACGGATACAACCATACCGTTATAATAATCATCCACTATGGGATTGAACATAGGTTTATACTTCAAACCGCATACATACTGCATTTCAGGAAGATGCTTATGTGCTTGTGAAAGTGCATACTGTCTCGGAGAATACATTTCCTTTGTTTTATTTTTCGATTCCATAGCGGCAATCATTTTTTTGCCGCCGCCGCTGTAGCCTGAAACAGCATGACAGGTGAGAGGGTAATCTTCGGGAAGCACACCGGATTTGACAAGAGGATAAACAAGGCTGATAAATCCGCTGGCATAACAGCCCGGATTTGCTACTCGCTTTGCCTTTGCTATTTTTTCTTTTTGCTCTGCCGAAAGCTCAGGGAAGCCGTAAACCCATTGGGGATTTGTTCTGTGTGCCGTTGAAGCGTCTATGATCCTTGTGTTTGGGTTTTCACATAGTGAAACTGATTCAATGGCAGCGGAATCGGGAAGACAAAGGAATGTGATATCCGATTCATTTATAAGGCGTTTTCTTTCGGATAAATCTTTACGTTTATCATCATCTATATTGAGGATTTCTATATCATCACGGTTTTCAAATTTATCATAAATCTGAAGCCCCGTAGTTCCTTCTTTTCCGTCAATAAAAACTTTGGTTTTCATTTAAAACAGTCCTTTGATTATTTATCGTCTATTATACTTTTATATTCTTTTTCTGCTTTCTCTTTTGCTTTTCTTTTGTCTTTTATTCTTTTTATAATGGTGTTTTCGGTTTCTAATTCACAAAACTGTTTGCCTATTCCCGAGCCAAACAGTATTGCTAATGCTGACATCACTATATAATTAGGTTCTATATGATTAAAACCAAAGAAAATATACTCAACAATAACAATAACAAACATCGGGATTTGAAGCATCAAGAATTTTCCGTATTTTTTACTAAACCAAAAGCACAAAGCAAAAGTTGAAATGGGAAAAATCAACAGAAACCAGAGAATAAAAAACACAAGTGAATTTAATGCATTGCCTATACAGTAAGCTGCTATGTTTAAAATACACCAGATGCTAACCGCCAATATCATTGCATGCCATGCTTTTTCAAAAAGAAATCTTTTCATTTAAGCTTATTCCTTGTATATTCAATCTGTGCTTTTACCGACTCAGGTGCCGGACCGCCGGCAGCCTTTCTCTGCATTACGCAAGTCTCAAGGCTTATAGCTTCATACACATCTTCATCAAACAAACTGCTTAATGCTTTGAATTCTTCCAAAGGCAGTGTTTCAAGTGTCAGATTCTTTTCTATACATGTATGAACAAGAGTACCGGTAATTTTATATGCATCTCTGAACGGCACACCTTTTTTAACAAGATAATCTGCACAATCTGTAGCGTTTATAAAACCTTTAGCTGCGGCATTTCTCATGTTTTCAGGTAACACTTTCATTGTTTCGATCATTGGAATAAAGGTAGTAAGGCAGAGCTTTACCGTATCAACAGCGTCAAAAATTGCTTCTTTATCCTCCTGCATATCCTTGTTATATGCGAGAGATAAGCCCTTCATCATTGTCAGCAGGGTGGTCAGGTCACCGTAAACTCTGCCGGTTTTTCCTCTTATAAGCTCGGTTATATCCGGGTTCTTTTTCTGAGGCATGATGGACGAGCCTGTGGCATAAGCGTCATCAAGCTCAATAAATTTGAATTCCCATGAACACCACATTACTATTTCCTCGGAAAAACGCGACAAATGCATCATGAGCATGGAAATTGCTGAAGCAAGCTCGATACAGAAATCTCTGTCCGATACTCCGTCAAGGGAATTCTGAGTAATCTCTTCAAATCCAAGCAGATCACAGACTCTTTGTCTATTGATAGGATAGGTTGTTGAAGCTAAAGCTCCGCTTCCCAAAGGCATAATATTAGTTCTCTTATATGTGTCTTCAAGTCTGCCCAGATCTCTTAAAAGCATTTGAGCGTATGCCATTAAATGATGTGCAAAGGTTATGGGCTGGGCCCTCTGAAGATGAGTATAGCCCGGCATAACAGTGGTAAGATTTTTTTCTGCAAGTCTGCAAAGTGTTTCAATCAGTTCTTTAACAAGCTTTTCTATTTCTTTTATTTCCACCTTGAGATACATTCTTATATCAAGAGCAACCTGGTCGTTTCTTGAACGGGCAGTGTGAAGTCTTTTTCCGGTATCGCCGAGACGGGAAGTAAGTTCAGCTTCCACAAACATATGAACATCCTCAGCTGTCGGATCAAACTGTAATTTTCCGCTTTCTATATCTTCAAGTATGCCTTTCAGACCGGATACAATGGCTTTGCTTTCTTCAATATCAATAATACCGCATTCACCCAGCATGGTTGCATGTGCTATTGAACCTTCTATATCCTGTTTATACATTCTTGCGTCGAAAGAAATGGACGAATTAAAATCATTTACTCTTTCATCAATTTCTTTTGTAAATCTTCCAGCCCACATTTTGCCTGACATAATCTTTGTCCTTTCAAATAAATTCTAAAAAATGCAGGGGCAAAATAATTCGCATAGTAATAATAAAAGAGTACTGCTGCGAAATCATCCTGCCCTGACAGTTTTAACAACAAAAAATGCCGTTATTATTTATTATTTCTTTTTTGATCAAGTTTTGCCTTGACTTTGATAGGAAGTCCGAACAGATTGATAAATCCTGCGGAATCAGCCTGATTATAAACATTGTCTTCATCAAAGGTAGCAACTTCTTCGTCATAAAGAGTATATGGTGAAGTAACGCCGGCATTAATGATATTGCCTTTATAAAGCTTCAGTTTAACATCACCGGTAACTGTTTTCTGCGTTTCGGTAACGAATGCACTCAAAGCCTCACGGAGAGGAGTATACCACTGACCGTTATAAACGATATCTGCAAATTTGATTCCGAGATACTGTTTAACTCTTGCTGTTTCCTTATCCAAAGTAATTGTTTCAAGCACTTCGTGAGCGTGATAAAGAATTGCTCCGCCGGGAGTTTCATATACGCCTCTTGATTTCATGCCGACCAGACGGTTTTCAACCAAATCAGCAAGACCGATTCCGTTTTCTCCGCCGAGTTTATTGAGGGCAGATACCATTTCAACGCCGTTAAGCTCTTTTCCGTTTAAAGCGGTGGGAATACCTTTTTCAAAGTGAAGTGTAATATATGTAGGCTTGTCGGGAGCGTCAATAGGAGATACACCCATTTCAAGAAATCCCGGTTTTTCATACTGAGGCTCGTTTGCAGGATCTTCAAGATCCAGACCCTCATGTGAAAGATGCCACAGATTTTTGTCTTTTGAATAGTTAGTTTCTCTGTTTATTTTAAGAGGAATATTATGAGCTTCTGCATATTCAATTTCCTGTTCTCTTGATTTAAGATCCCAGATTCTCCATGGAGCGATAATTTCCATATCGGGAGCAAAAGCCTTAATAGCAAGTTCAAATCTTACCTGGTCGTTACCTTTACCTGTACATCCGTGGCAGATAGCGTCAGCACCTTCTTTGATTGCAATCTCAGCAATTCTTTTTGCGATAATAGGTCTTGCAAAAGATGTGCCAAGCATATATCTGTTTTCATAGATAGCACCTGCCTGAACGGTAGGGTAAACATAATCCTCAATAAATTCTTCCTTTAAGTCTTCAATATAAAGTTTTGAAGCGCCTGTTTTAATAGCTTTTTCTTCCAGACCGTCAAGTTCTGTACCCTGTCCTACGTCACCGGAAACAGCTATAACCTCACAGTTATTATAATTTTCTTTAAGCCATGGGATAATGATAGAAGTATCAAGTCCGCCCGAATAAGCTAATACAACTTTTTTAATTTCCTTTGCCATTATAATTCCTCCGATAATAAATTTTATGGTAACAGTTCTTACAAACGTTAACATTACAATGACCATTATACACCATTATGAATTTTTGTCAAGT
>JBJERB010000008.1:0-25809 GCA_051882055.1 Oscillospiraceae bacterium | reverse complement strand
CTTAGCCCGGACAACAAAAATATCTTGTTACAAAGAGGAGGTTTACTATGGCAGATTTAAATGCACTAAAGGACAGATTTGTGGAAATATACAAAGCCAACATTACCCGTCCCGGATCGGAACGTCTGCTTGAATATCTGCTTTCGGACAGCAGTGATTTTTTTACCGCTCCTGCTTCCACCCGTTATCACGGAGCATACGAAGGAGGGCTTTGTGAACATTCGATCAACGTATACGAATGTCTGAAAAACTATCTGGAACGAGAAAGGGTCAAGGAGCTTTACAATCTGGAATATTCCGATGAGACCATAGCAATCGTTGCTTTACTTCATGACCTTTGCAAGGTAAACCTATACCGTACCAGTTACCGAAATGCAAAAAACGAAATGGGAGTATGGGAAAAGGTACCTTATTTTGAATATCACGATATGCTTCCATACGGACACGGAGAAAAATCGGTTTACATTATAAGCGGGTTTATGCGGCTCACCCGTGAAGAAGCCTTTGCCATACGCTGGCACATGGGATTTTCAGGTGAAGAGAACAAAAACACCATCGGAAAAGCTCTTGAAATGTACCCTCTTGCCCTTGCGGCTCATATTGCGGACATGGAAGCTACCTTCCTAATCGAAGGCAAATAAACATGGGAGCAAAGCTGTTTTTATGAAAATATACATAGACGCCGACGGTTGTCCTGTTGTGAAAATTGCCGTAGATACAGCAAAGCAGTATGACATACCCGTATACATAATCTGCGACACGTCCCATGAATTTCATGATGATTATGCAGAGATCATAACGGTGGGGAAAGGTGCGGACAGTGCGGATTTCAAGCTGGTCAACTTAACCGGTGAAGGGGACATTGTTATCACTCAGGACTACGGGCTTGCGGCAATGTGTCTTTCAAAAAAATCCATTGTACTTAATCAAAACGGAATGATATACACAAGCCACAACATTGACAGCCTGCTTTTATCCAGGCACATTTCAAAGAAAATACGCAATTCAGGAGGAAGGCTCAAAGGCAATCCCAAAAGGACAAAACAGCAGGACGAGGATTTCAAATCCGCCCTGCTGTCGATAGTTAAAGGGGCTGTTATGCAGTCATAAAATCTTAACAAATTCAAGCAACCACAGGTCGTACCAACATTTGAAAAACGTATATACGCATATAACTTAGGGGCGGTCTTTGACTGCCCCCTTTGATTTTATGAAGTTACTGTCAACTTGCAACAGTTCCTTTATTATTTTGTTCTTTCATGATTTCCCTGTTATTCTGCTCTTTTATCATCTGATACATGGTCTTAAAATACCATACCAGAACCAAAGTTACCATCAAAACCGAAAAATTAAAGTCCATTGCGTCTTTACCGTACAAATTATGTGCCTCCGCCTGGAACAGGCAAAACTCCATTATAAGGAACATCCAGATCTTTTTGATATTTACTATTACAAATATTGCAGTTATAACTGTCGGCAGGTAGTAATAACGCTCATGCATATGAGGAAGCACAAAGGGAACAAGAAGAGTAAACAATCCGCTGAGGGTAAGTATTATCTGACTGTCCACCTTGAATTTTGAACGGTAAACCCAGAACAGTGCAACAAGCACCACACCTCCGGCAAAGTATACCCCTGCACTTGAAAGCTCATCGGACTTTACATCAAACAGCAATCCCCAGGCATTCTGAATATACATATTCAAAAGGCTGTACTGCTTCGGCTGTCTGAAATAGACGGTAAGCAGCTTCCAGAAATCCCCTCCTGCGATCCATGCAGGAATAATGGAAATCAAATACACTGCCGGCAAGGCAAGTATTGTCCTACAACGGATTTTCTTTTTCAGAAGCATTATCAAAAGCACGGGAGCAAAGAAAATTGCCTGTATTTTAAACACAAATGCTACGGAAAAGCAAATAGCCGCCTGCCAATCTTTATCCTTAATCAAGAAATAAACCGACGCCACAATAAACATTGTAAAGATTGAATCACACTGTGCCCAAGCCGCAGAATTAAGCATTACCGACGGCATGAAAAACAGCACGCCGTATGCCACGATTCCTTTATTAACGCTTCCCGTCATTTCACGAACAATTTTATATCCCATAAACGCCATTAGCAAATCAGCAATACAGGAAACTATTTTTATACCCACCAAAGGCTCTACAGGCAGGTATGTAAGAAAAGCAAGGATATAATAATAAGTCGGCATATAGTCGCCGATATCGGTACCTACTGCGGCAAAACCGCCGTTATCCGCAAGCTGATTATACCAAGGGAGCAAAAACTGATGGAAGTCCCCTGACTCCTTTGGGAACAGGCATATTCTTGCCAGCAATCCCACCAAGGTAAGCACAAGTACAAAAAACATATTTTCAACGGATTGTCTTTCCTTTAATGCTTGTTTTTCCCTAATAGTCTTTATATCTATATACCTCTTTTTGTGCTTCTTTTTCGCCACAATATACCTCCTATGCAATTAAAATTCAACAAAATAATTATATAATATACTGCTAAATATGTCAACAACTATTTTAATCATGAGCTATTGTAAAACTGAAAAAAGTATGTTATAATAATATTTCAACAAATAAAACAAAGGAGCAAACAAAATGCCCATTATAATTCCTGACAACTTACCTGCGTTTTCAACGCTTGAGGCTGAAAATATATTTGTAATCCCTGACGACAGGGCCATTCATCAGGACATCCGTCCGCTGAAAATCGCAATTTTAAATCTTATGCCCAACAAAATCGCAACCGAAACTCAGCTTCTTCGTCTTTTGAGCAACACTCCTCTTCATGTGGAAATAGACCTTGTTCAAATGGAAAGTCATATATCCAAAAACACCTCTCAGGAGCATATGCTGAAATTTTACAAAAATTTTGAAGATGTTAAAGACAATCTTTATGACGGTCTGATAATTACCGGTGCACCTGTGGAACAGATGAAATACGAGGACGTTGACTACTGGGACGAGCTTTGCAAAGTATTTGAATGGTCTAAAACCAACGTTTTCTCCACAATTCACATTTGCTGGGGAGCTCAGGCAGGGTTATATTACCATTACGGAATACCCAAATATCAGCTTGACCAAAAGATGTTCGGCGTTTTCAAGCATCATGTGGATTATCCCAAGAGTCTGATTTTAAAAGGCTTCGGATATGTTTTTCACTGCCCTCACTCACGTCACACTGAGATCCGCCGTGAAGATGTTGAAAGCTGTGATGAACTTATCGTGCTTGCTGAATCATACGAAGCCGGCATTCACCTTATATCAGACAAGGCGGAGCGTAATTTCTATCTTACCGGACACTGGGAATATGACCGTGAAACCTTAAAGAATGAATATTTCAGGGACAAGGAAAAAGGGCTTGACATTGCGATTCCCGAAAATTATTTCCCCGATGACGATCCCCGGAATGAACCTCTTTACAACTGGGGCTGTTCAGCCAATTTACTATATGCAAACTGGCTGAATTACTGTGTATATCAGCGTACTCCGTTTGATTTGAATGAACTGAAAAAATAAAGGAAGGAGCTGTTGCAAGCAACAGCTCCTTAACTTATGTCATAATATGAACAGCCGCAGGTCACCGCCGCACGGCTATCCTCTAACTTCTAAAATCAAGATGCTCCTAATCTGGGAGACTTTTTAGAACGTGTAATTTCAGGTTCTGCTTCCCCATTAACACAATCTGCGGTAATCTTGATTCCCACAATCTCTTCATCTGACGGAGCGTCAAACATAAGCTTTGTCAGCAACTTTTCAACTATTGCCCTCAAGCCTCTTGCTCCCGTTTTTTGTGCAATGGTCTGCTTTGCAATCTCTCTTTTAGCGTCTTCGGTAATCTCAAAATCAATGCAATCCAGCTTAAACAACTTTGTATACTGCTTAACAAGAGAATTCTTCGGCTCGGTAAGGATTCTGCAAAGAGCGTCCTCGTCAAGCTCCTCAAGTACCGTGATTACCGGAAGTCTTCCCACAAGCTCGGGGACGATACCATATTTCACAAGGTCATGAGGCACAACCTTTTTCATAACGTTGACATCCTTATTTTTATCCTTTATATTACCTCCGAAGCCAAGAGATGAGGAATCGGTTCTCTTCTTTATGATTGAGTTCAGACCCTCGAATGCTCCTCCGCAGATAAACAGAATATTTTTTGTATCTATCTGAATGAACTCCTGATGGGGATGCTTTCTTCCTCCTTGAGGAGGAACATTTGAAACAGTACCCTCGATTATTTTCAACAATGCCTGCTGAACGCCTTCTCCGCTTACATCACGGGTGATGGAAGTATTCTCGCTTTTTCTTGCTATTTTATCAATTTCGTCAATATATATAATACCCTTTGAAGCGGCTTCAACATCATAATCCGCTGCCTGTATCAGTCGGGTCAGAACGTTTTCAACGTCATCTCCCACATATCCTGCCTCGGTCAAAGTTGTAGCATCGGCAATAGCAAAAGGCACATTCAGCAATCTTGCCAGAGTCTGAGCAAGCAAAGTCTTACCCGTACCTGTTGGTCCCAGAAGCAAAACGTTGCTCTTTTGTATTTCAACATCGTCTTCTCCCGTATTATCCTCAAGAGCTGTAATTCTCTTATAATGATTATATACGGCAACGGACAAAGCAATCTTTGCTTCCTCCTGACCGATTACATACTCATCCAGAACAGCCTTTATCTCCGCAGGTTTTTTCAGATTAATTTTTCCGTCTTTTATGGTTCCCGGAGATTTACCCGATTTAGGCTCAGCCCTTGGGAAGCCCTGCTGTTCCGCAATAATATCATAGCAGAAAAGAACGCACTCGTCGCAGATATTTGTATTTCCGGTAGAAAACATATTTCTGACTTTATTTTCTGACTTACCGCAGAAATTACATCTTTTCATCGGTTCGTTAGCCATTTTTATCAATCCTATCTATTAGTAATAACCTTGTCTATAAGACCGTATTCCATAGCTTCCTGAGCATACATAAAGTTATCTCTTTCGGTATCTTCTCTTATCTGCTCAATAGATTTGCCCGTATTCTGAGCAAGTATTCCGTTAAGCTTTTCTCTGGTACGCAGGAGATGATCCGAATGAATTTTTATATCGGTACACTGTCCTGAAAGACCGCCTGAGATAAGGGGCTGATGTATCATAATTTCACTATTCGGCAAAGCAAATCTTTTTCCTTTTGCACCGCTTGAAAGCAAAAATGAACCCATTGAAGCCGCCATACCGATACATATTGTGGAAACATCGCATTTAATATACTGCATTGTATCATAAATTGCCATTCCGGCGGTAATAACGCCTCCGGGGCTATTTATATAAAGATCTATATCTTTTTCAGGATCCTGACCTTCAAGATAGAGCATCTGTGCGATAACCACGCTTGCTGTTGCATCGTCGATCTGGTCACAAAGCATAATGATACGGTCATTGAGAAGTCTGGAATAAATATCGTAGCTTCTCTCGCCTCTGCTTGTTTGTTCGACTACGTAAGGAACCAATGCCATAGTAAATACCTCCTATTAATACACTTTTCGCCCGCTGATTAAAAAGCGAGCGAAATCGACAAATTACTTTATTTTTGCAGAATCTTTGATAATGTCTACAGCCTTGCCTACAGCTATATCCTTCTTCAGATCCTCGGCACGGATATAAACCTTAACCTGTTCAACAGGCATTTTATACTGGTCTGCAATCTTATCAAACTCAGCGTTGATCTCATCATCTGAAACTTCAATATTCTCAAGTTCTGCAATCTTTTCAAGTGCAAGGCGAAGCTTAACCTGTTTTTCAGCCTGCTCTGCATACATTTTCTTAACCGAATCGATTGTCTGTCCCGAATACTGGAGATACATATCAAGAGAAATACCCTGAGGTGCCAGTCTCTGTTCCAGCTCGCCTACCATTTCGTTCACTCTGTTATCAAACATAACCTGAGGGATTTCAGCATTCAGCTTTCCGATAACTTCATCCATAAGCTTACCTTCAACAGCTGCATCAGCGTCCTTTTCAGCTCTTTCTTCAAGCTTTTTCTTTACGTCTGCCTTATATTCGTCAACTGTATCAAATTCTGTGGAATCCTTGATCATTTCATCGTCAAGCTCAGGCATTTCCTTCTTTGAAATGCTCTTAAGGTTGATCTTGAACACAACAGGAGCACCTGCAAGGTCTTCAGCCTGATAATCTTCCGGGAAGGTTACATTGATATCAAACTGTTCTCCTGCGTTATGGCCTGCTACAGCCTCTTCAAATCCCGGAATAAACTGACCGCTGCCAAGGGAAAGAGTGAAATCCTCAGCCTTTCCGCCCTCGAAAGCAACGTCGTCCTTAAAGCCCTCGAAATCGATAACAACATCGTCGCCCATTTCAGCGGCTCTATCGTCAACGGTAATGATTCTTACATTCTTTTCTCTGATTTTATCAAGTTCTCTGTTGATTTCGTCATCAGTTACAGCATTGACAACTTTTTCAACTTCTATACCCTTATAACCGTCGATTTCCACTTCAGGCTTAGTGATGCAGGTAGCTTTAATAGCCACGCCTGTAGCCTTATCAACAGAAGTTACTTCAACCTCAGGTCTTGCAACAATTTCAAGTCCTGCTTCTGTAACAGCTGCGTCAACCTCGGGACCGTAAAGAGCGTTTACTGCGTCTTCATAGAAAACGCCTTCGCCGTATTCTTTTTCAATTATTTTACGGGGAGCTTTACCCTTACGGAATCCACGAATCTGGATATTTTTCTTAGCTTTCTGATAAGCCTTTTCCACAGCTTCTTCAAAAGCTTCGGGCGAAATTTCTATTTCCAACTCAACCTTATTTGTTTCAACCTTATTTGTAGATTTCAAACTCATTTTAAAATTCCTCCATTAATAAATGTAACTTATTTATTATAGCATACAAATTTAATTATTTCCAGTGGTTTTTTGTAAATTGTCATTTTGCACAATTTTAGATATGACCATTGGGTCAAATTGCAAAAAATCGCTTGATACAAGTCTATAATTCACGCCGTCTCGACAGCCATTTATTGCATAGCCATGACCACTTCCATGAATATGTCCGTAAAAGCACCATTTTATATCATATTTGTGCAGAACTTCCAGCATATCGTAATTACAGCTTGTACCGTATATCGGCGGATAATGCAGAAAAACTATTGGTTTAAGTTCTGCTTTTAGTGCAGACTCTATAGAAGCAGTAAGTCTGGCTGCTTCCCTTGCCAGCACTTTTTTATCTGCCGGTTCGGAAGTTTCATTTATCCAGCCTCTTGTTCCGCAGATTCCAAAGTCTTCATACTCATAATGGTTATTATGGAGAATGTTCAGCGTGTCAAATCCGTTTTTTGCAAAAAAGCCGTCCATTTTACTTTTGGTATTCCACCAATAGTCATGATTGCCTTTTGAAATGATCTTACGACCGTTAAGTTTATTTATAAACTCGAAATCCTTTACCGACTGTTCAAGGCTCATTGCCCAGGAAACATCTCCGGGAATTACCACTGTGTCTTCGGGTTTGATTTTTCGCTGCCAATTATACTCAATTTTATTGACATAATCATCCCAGCCCCCGAATATATCCATAGGTTTATCCACTGACAAAGACAAATGCAGATCTGCAATAACAAATAGGGACAAATCTTTTCCTCCTGACGGTTAAAATTCCCATAATAAATCATGCCGTACCGCACATAATATTATTGCAACCACTGTTGCGGAAGGAGTGATTAATAAATGGAAAACGAAAGAATTTACGGTATCAACTGTGACGTAACGAACTGCGTTTACAACAAAAACTCGTGCGAATGCACAGCCGGAAAAATCGATGTTTGCTGCACTTGCTCAAAGCCTGATTGCTGCGATGAAACAGAATGTAAGACTTTTAAGCCAAGAAGCTAATTACTGCCTTTGACATTCTCTTTTTTTAAGAGAATTTGCCGTTTGATTAAAATGTTTTTTAGTCAGACGGTTACATAGCTGTCAAATAAATTTATCGGATATCTTATTTTCAGATGCCAAGGGATTTGAAAACAAAGTCTTTCATTTCTGTCTTATCAATAATCTCTTTAAATCTCACGTCTTTATTCTTCAATGCCGCCAGTGATGCGGGAACAGGCATTTTTGAAACCTCAGCAAGTTTATCAACAAGAGCGAACTCATCGGCAGATGTATCCGTTCCGATTGCGTCAAGCACAGAGCCTGAGAATTTATAAGGACTTGCGGTAGAAGCAATAACCGTCTTAGTTTCATCGCCTGTGGCTTCTCTGTAATCCTCATATACCTTAACGGCTACAGCTGTATGAGTATCGCAGGTATAGGAATATTTATCATAGATTTCTTTAATGCAAGCCTTAGTCTGAACATCGTCGCAGCAGCCTGCATAGAATTCTTCTTTAAGCACTGATTTAACAGAATCGGAAACTTCATATTTACCCTCTGAAGCCAATTTGCCGAACCACTCTCTGATCTGAGCGTCGTCCTCTCCCGAAAGATGATAAAGAAGTCTTTCAAGATTAGAGGAAATCAGAATATCCATTGAGGGTGAAATTGTTGTATGGAAAGGACGGTTTCTGTTATAAACGCCTGTATTGATAAAGTCTGTCAGCACGTTATTAGCATTTGAAGCACAGATAAGTTTATTAACGGGAAGTCCCATTTTTTTTGCATAGAAGCCTGCAAGAATATTACCGAAATTACCTGTTGGAACAACGATATTGATTTTATCTCCGAGATTAATTTCTCCGTCCTTTACAAGCTGAGCATATGTGGAAATATAGTAAATGATCTGCGGTGCTAAACGTCCCCAGTTGATAGAGTTTGCCGACGAGAACATCATGCCGTTTTTATTCAGCTCTTCAGCTATATCCTGATTGGTGAAAATAGCCTTAACGCCGTTTTGTGCGTCGTCGAAATTACCCTTGATTGCACATACTCCTACATTTGCACCATCCTGAGTAGTCATCTGCTTTTTCTGCATTGCGGAAACACCGTCATCGGGATAGAACACCAGAATTTCTGTATCCGGAACATCTTTAAAGCCCTCGAGAGCGGCTTTTCCCGTATCTCCGGAAGTTGCAACCAGGATAACGATCTTTTTATTAAGATCAAGTTTTTTTGCGGAAGTTGTAAGAAGATAAGGCAGGATCTGAAGTGCCATATCCTTGAATGCACAGGTAGGACCGTGCCACAGTTCAAGCATATATGTACCGTCAAATAGATGTGCGATCTCGGCTATATTATCCGAATCAAAATTCTTATCGTTATATGCGTTATCAACGCAGTATCTGATTTCAGCCTCAGTGAAATCGGTCAGGAATTTTGAAAACACAAACAAAGCTCTTTCGGCATAGGTCTTATCTCCCAGTGCCTTGATCTCATCAAGGGAAAGAGAAGGTATTTCAGACGGTACAAAAAGGCCTCCGTCCTTTGAAATTCCCTGTGCGATAGCCTGTGCGGAACTAACATTCACGCTGCTGTTTCGGGTACTTTTGTAATACATATAAATCCTCCATTCAAATTAAACGCGGGTTTATTCACGTTAAAATCATTTATTTTAAATCACGGCACACGCCGAAAATTATCTCATACTTGCATCAAACGCAGACACATAATATCTGATATGTTTTATCTCTCCACATTCGATCTCGGCTACTGCCACATCAAACCGACATATACAAGGCTCATCAAGGGTATTCAAAAAATGGGTGGCAGTTTTAATAATATGCCGTTTTTTATTCTCCGTAATTGCTCCCTCCCCCGTATCAAGAGACTTTGTTTTTCGGGTTTTTACTTCTACGAAAGCAATTACATCATTTTTTCGGGCGATAATATCAATTTCTCCTCCACGGACTGTATAATTTCTTTTAAGTATATCATATCCGTTTTTCAAAAGGAAATTTACCGTTGCCTGTTCGCCTGCATTTCCGATTTCACGTTTATTAAGGTTTCTTTGCATAATATTTCTTCAAAAAACTCGGTCGGTGAATCGGGCTTATGCCATATTCATCTATCATCTGATAATGAAGTTTTGTGCCGTAGCCTTTATGCTTTTCAAAGTGATACTCAGGGTATTTTTCAGCCATTTGTTTCATATATCTGTCCCTTGAAACTTTTGCAAGAATCGACGCCGCCGCAACGCTCTGAGATTTAGCGTCCCCCTTTACCACAGCTACCGACGGAATATCCATATCCGGAGTTTTATTACCGTCAATCAGTGCCAAATCGGGAGTACAGCCTAAGCTCTCCACAGCTCTTTTCATGGCGAGCATTGCCGAATTAAGTATATTTATTTCTTCTATTTCCTCAACTGAAGCTGTTTTTATGGAATAGAATTTTGCTTTTTCAACAATCTCATCAAAAAGCTGTTCACGCTTTTTCTCGGTCAGCTTTTTGCTGTCATTTATACCTTCTATCACAGTATCTCTGTCAAAAACCACTGCTGCCGCAAAAACGTCCCCTGCAAGAGGTCCTCTTCCTGCTTCGTCAACGCCGCAAATCAACTGATATTTTTCCCTATACTGATTATCAAATTCAGACAATGTCATATCAATTCCTCATATCGTTAGGCTTTTCAAGGGAAAGTCTTCCCAATTTACCGCTTCTGAATTCATCGAGAACGGTTATTGCCGCACGTTCGGTATTGATTTCTCCTCCCGACAGCAAAAAGCCTCGTTTTCTGCCTATTCTTTCAAGTATCTCAAATCCTTGAACACAGCCCATGGTATCGTCATCATTAGGGGGAATATCATCAGTTTCCACACCGTATCGGTTTCTTATAACATCAGGATAATTCTCATTGACAAACTCAAGAAATCTGCAAGCAAGATACTCCATATCCATAATATCGTCCTTGACCGCCCCTGTAAAAGCAAGTCTTTCTCCGACGATTTTATCTTCAAACTTCGGCCAGAGTACTCCCGGCATATCCAGAAGTTCCATATCCGTACCGATGCTTACCCACTGCTTACCTCGTGTTACACCGGGTCTATCCTCAACCTTTGCACGTTTTGAACCTGCAATTCTATTAATGAACGATGACTTACCCACATTGGGAATACCCACTATCATAATTCTCACAGGTCTGCCCTTCATGCCTTTGGCTTCCCATTTAGCAATCTCGTCAGCCATCAGTTCTTTAAGCATACCGTGAAATTTATTGACATTCTTACCGCTGCGGCAATCGGCAGCCATTGCGGGAACACCGTTTCTTTTAAAGTAGTCTATCCACATGGAAGTGACGGTCTCATCGGCGGAATCCGCCTTATTGAGCAAAACAAGCCGTGGCTTTCCTCCCACAAGATGATCCATTTCGGGATTACGGCTGGAATAGGGGATTCTTGCGTCGATTATCTCAACTACCACATCCACAAGCTTAAGGTTGGATTTCATTATTCTTCTGGTCTTCGCCATATGTCCCGGAAACCACTGAATACTTGAAACTTCACTCATAACAAATCACCAACCTTTATACACGAAAAAATCCGAAATGCAATTTACAATCTACCGCTTATTTTACCTATTGAATCAAAAGGATAAATTCTGAAGACCACTTTCCCAAGTATATCCTCCTCGTCAATAAATCCCACCTGAGAATAGCGGCTATCGGCGGAATGATTTCTGTTATCACCCATTACAAACACCTTGTTTTCAGGTACGGTATATTCATAAACTCCGCTTTCTACCATATATTGAGGATCGAAATAAAATTCCTTATCCACCATTGCACCGTTGATATAATCATCTTCAATCTCTTTACCGTTCACCCAGATCTTATTCTGATTATAGTCGATTTTAACCTTATCTCCCTCAGTACCGATACAGCGTTTTATGATAGTTTCATTAAGTCCATGGCTATTCATAACAAGAATCTCGCCTTTTTCAACGGAAGATTTCAAATGAGTGATAATAAGCCTGTCGCCGTTTATAAAATTGGGGTTCATGGAATCTCCCACAACCACAACAGTTCTAAGAACGAAAGTAAATATCAATATTACCACAAACATAGCGAAAACAAAGGATTCTGCCCATTCAAGCACAGCGTCTGCTATTTTAGGTTTATTATTCCCGTTTTGTTCAAAAGAATTTTCGTTTATATTATTATTTTCACCATTCATATAAAAGCCTCAATTCCAACAAGTCATCAAAACGATGCAACTAAAAATCATACAAAGATATTATAACAAATTTCCATATAAATTTCAAGGGCTTTACAGAAAAAATCCGTGGGTTTCCCCTGCTTTAATCCAAATCACAGAAATTTTACAATTAGACTTCCAAGATATTTTCACAAAGCAAAAAAGAGCCGGCAGAAACCGACTCTTTGCAAACCAATATTATCTGATTGCTTCTTTGACTTTTGCTGCTTTACCCACTCTATCACGCAGATAGTAGAGCTTAGCACGGCGTACACGACCGGATCTTACAATCTCAACCTTTTCAACAACAGGTGAATGTACAGGGAATACTCTTTCAATTCCACAGCCATGAGCGACACGGCGTACTGTAAATGTTTCATTGATGCCGCCATGCTTCTTAGCAATGATTGTACCCTCGAAAACCTGGATTCTTGACTTGTCGCCTTCTGTAATTCTTACATGAACCTTAACGGTATCACCAATGTTAAGAACAGGCACTTCTGTCTTAAGGCTTGAGTTTGAAATAAGTTTTAAAGCGTCCACTTTAAATACCTCCTATTATTTTCAGACATTCATACACTTTATGGCGATACCACTATACCGCAAAGTCAGAGGACTATCCGCTTTAATGTCATTCCGGAAAACTTCCGGAACATGGCACTAACTCTCGTCGGGATTCCCGACGGTAATTCAAATGCTTTAATATTATATCACAACATTCTAAGGAATGCAAGGGCTTTTACATAAAATCTTCAAAATTTTTGCACATGATTTTTGTGCGTGTTGTATAAATACTATCAATTTCAACCTGTTCTAAGCTGCAAAAAGCGTCCATTACCGCAGAAGTATTAAGATTAAACTCACAGCCGGCAGGCAGGATCACAACAAGTCTTACCATATTATCCGATAAAAGCGACTTAATATTGATATAGGGTTTTATATCCACAAGATTAATTCCTTTTTTCTTAGAACGCTTTTCTATCTCGATTTCATCCCTTGAAATAAAATGTTCAAACCTTTGTGAGGCTTCCTGTGCAGTTATTCCCGAACAGCAAAAATCAAGTTCATATTCCGCAAATCCTATTTCGGTATGCTTTTTTATCGGCTTATCGGCTTTTACTACATAAATGCCCTCAGGCATAGTATTGTTCAATCTTGAAACTATATCATCAAATTCAAGCTCCTCTGTCAGTGCCACGTCAAGGAACTCTGTTTCGCTGTCGATTCCCAAAGAAAGAGCCAGCGGAAAATTAAGATAAGCATGGGGATTAAACCCCTGGGTATACCAAACGGGAATCCCTGCACGTTTAAACGCACGCTGCATAGTCCTCATCAAATCAAGATGAGAAATATATCTTGCACGCCCGGTTTTTGCGAAAGTAAGCCGATAATCATAACGTTTTATATTAAGATTCTGATTTTTAGGCATTGGAAAATCAGCCACAGTATACACCCCCGCATTCCTTTTTTATACCGCAGCCGGAACAGCCTTCTTTACAGTTTCGTGTGGTTTCAGCTCTATGTGCCTTTTTATTTTCCCTAACAAGAAATTCATGGGACACATAATAATCCAAATGCGACCAAGGCATTACCTCGTCATAGGAACGACGGCGGTTAGCGTAAAACGCCGTATCAACACCGCATTCTTCAAAGGCTTCCTGCCACAGATCAAATCTGAAATGCTCGTCCCAGCCGTCAAGGGTACAGCCTTTTTTCCATGCGGTATATATAACATCACAAAGCTTTCTGTCACCTCTTGCGAGAACCGCTTCCAGAACGGAAACATTAAGCTGATGATAGCTGCATTTTATTTTTTTGCTTTTTATACAATCAAGGAGATGCTTTTGTTTTTCTCTGATTTGTTCGGGAGTTGCCTGAGGTTCAAACTCAAATGGAGTAAAAGGCTTTGGCACAAATGTTGCCGTTGAAACCGACACCTGTATTCCCTTTCCTCTTTTCTCCTTAGGCATATCATAATAAAGATTGACCACGTCCTGTGCCAGCTTTGCGATACCCTCGATATCCTCCATAGTTTCTTCTGGGAGTCCCAGCATAAAATAGAGCTTAACGTTTGCATATCCGCCCTCAAACGCCATTTTACAGGTATTCATAATCTCTTCTTCGGTAACATTTTTATTAATAACATTCCTGAGCCTCTGGGTACCTGCTTCGGGAGCAAAGGTAAGTCCGCTTTTTCTGACTGATTTGATTTTTTCCAGCAATTCCTCGCTGAAATTATCTATACGCAATGACGGAAGGGAAAGATTTATTCTTTCCTTATCGGTATATTCCACAAGGTTTTCAAGCAGATCATTGATTTGTGTATAATCGCTGGTGGAAAGAGATGACAGGGACACCTGTTCATATCCTGTCTGTTCACAAAGACACTTTGTTTCTTCTTTTATTGTATCAATTCCCTTTTCTCTGAACGGGCGGTAAATAAATCCTGCCTGACAAAAACGACAGCCTCTTATACAGCCTCTGAGGACCTCCACAACTGCCCTGTCATGGACAATACTTGTAAAAGGCACCACAAATCTATCGGGATAATACACCTTATCAAAATCCTTGATTATACGCTTTTTCACCTTAGCGGGAGCAACATCGTTATTGGGTATTACCGACTTTACGGTACCGTCGGGATTATAATCCACATCATAAAAAGACGGCACATATATTCCCTGGATTTTAGCCGCTTCATGCAAAAACTCCTGCTTTGTAGGATTATGAGGCTTCATTTTCTCATAAAGACGCATAAGCTCAAGATTTACCTCTTCGCCCTCACCGATAACAAACAAATCAAAAAAATCTGCAAGAGGTTCGGGATTACAAACACAGGGTCCTCCGCCAATAACAATAGGCGTAAGTTCTTTTCTGTCCTTAGCTTTTACAGGGATACCTGCCAGATCCAGCATCGCCAGTACATTGGTATAAGAAAGCTCATACTGCAGGGTAAAGCCTATAAAATCAAATTCGGTAAGCGGGTCAAGGCTTTCGAGAGCATAAAGGGGTATATTATTCTCTCTCATCAGTTTCTCAAAATCTTTTTCGGGCATAAAAACACGTTCACACCAATAATTATCAACAGAATTCTTAAGCCCGTACAGTATTTTCATTCCCAGATGGGACATTCCCACGTCATACACATCAGGGAAACAAAAGGCGAACCTGACGTCCACCTTAGATTTATCTTTTACAACGCTTCCAAGCTCTCCGCCCATATATCTTGACGGTTTATTGACTTTCAAAAGAAGCTGTTCTATTTTATTTTTTATTTCTTCCAAATTTAATCCTCCGACGGCAAAACGCACCGATAAAAGCAGCGTTTATTCTAAATTATTTTTATAAGTATAACACAGATGCCCTGTTTTGTAAAGCGTCCGCACTTTTAAAATATGAATCCATAACAAATATATACGCATTTGTCAAGCATAATGATATACAATTTTTTCATTTTAAATTTAGTGAAATTACCATTGATATTTATATTCAAGTATGCTATACTAATAGCAGTTAAGAAAATAACTTTACGCTATTTGATTAATTACTGCCTTGTTTGAATCAGTATGGTTTTTATAATCCAACACATTTTTTAAGGGAACTGGACTCCGGAAGCGGATTGCAGACCTCCCGACCCGAACCGCCTCGGCTGCTTCGGGCTACGGACGAAGGGAGCGTGAACCTTTTGGGCTGGTACCCACCTGCCGGAGTGCGGGTTTTATACACCATACGACGGCAAGGCGGTACATATTGATTTTTACGCTGTATCTTCTTTGATACAGCGTTTTTTCGGTTAGAAGTAAGAGTGTTAGCCCACTCGTGGCAATTCGCCGTACAATTAATTTAAGAAGCAACAAGCATAGCAAGGCGGCGTTACATTTATCAGAAGGTAGGAATGGCTTCCACCTCTTGAAAAAAATCATGAAATGTGGTATTATTTTATCAGAATAAAGGACATTTAAAACGGAGGAATTTTTATGCTTCACGGATATATTGACATTCCCACCATTTATTTTTTTGAAGAAAAAAACATATGGACAGGAAGCGTTTTTCAGGATTTTAACTACAGGATCATGAATGTTGAGAACGGTGACAAAAAAGAGCTTTATGCAGTTATATGGTACGGCAGGAAATGCTTTGACCTTGTTGACAGCAAGGATTATGTCCTTGAAATGCACGAAGAGCTTTCGGCAGAAGGGCTTGAAACAATAACCGACAAAATCAACAAGGCTGCCGGCGAATACAAAAATAATTTGTAAAAGCCCTTGAAATTTTTACGGGATTATGTTATACTGTTTTAGTAAATTAGATTGATTTGTTTCAGCGATGTTCCTCATCAATCCGAGATATAGGTGTGCGGGTCCTGTGCAATGAAACGCTGTGAACCATGTCAGGCGGGGAACCGAGCAGCATTAAGCAGTTTGTTTCGTGTGACACAGTTACGCCTGCATGCCTATATGTCGGATTGATTTTTTATTATTAAAGGAGGTTGGATTTATGTATCAGGCGTTATACAGAAAATGGCGTCCTATGTCTTTTGACGATGTTGTATCCCAACCCCATATTACAACTACCCTGAAAAACCAGATCGCCACAGGCAAAACGGCTCACGCTTATCTTTTTACCGGCTCGAGGGGAACAGGAAAAACCACCTGTGCAAGAATTTTTGCCAAGGCTGTAAACTGTCTTGACCCAAAGGACGGCGAGCCTTGTCTTGAATGTGAGATATGCAAAAACGCCGACAGCGGTGCTTTGGCAGACATTATCGAAATAGACGCCGCTTCAAATTCAAAGGTTGACGATATCAGAGAACTTCGGGAAGGAGTTATGTTCACTCCCGAAGTATGCAAATATAAGATCTATATTATCGACGAGGTTCATATGCTTTCCGCAGGTGCTTTCAACGCACTGCTTAAAACCATGGAAGAGCCTCCCCCGCATGTAAAATTCATTCTTGCCACCACTGAAATACACAAAGTACCGGCTACCATTGTTTCCAGATGTCAGCACTTTGATTTCAGGCGTATACGCACGGAGGATATTGTTTCAAGGCTTTTGTACATTGCCTCTCAGGAGGGATTTCTCCTCCATGAAAACGCCGCACAGCTTATTGCAAGACTTTCCGACGGCGGTATGCGTGACGCTTTATCTCTTCTCGACCAATGCGTGGCTTATTCAGACGACATAACAATGGAAACCGTTTCTGCCGCCGCAGGAATCGCAGGACGTGATTATCTTTTTGATATGCTGGAAAAAGTCAGCCGTCGTGACACC
Source organism: Oscillospiraceae bacterium (assembly GCA_051882055.1). GTDB lineage: Bacteria > Bacillota > Clostridia > Oscillospirales > Ruminococcaceae > FB2012. The sequence continues at coordinate 8,401 of JBJERB010000008.1, read as the reverse complement.
GCAGGCTGTATTGAAATTATAGATAAGCTTTATGATATGTCAAAGGATCTGAAAGTACTTTCCTCCGAGCTTCTGGTTCAGATGAGAAACGTTATGCTTATCAAAACCATTGACAACAGCCGGGAGCTTATAACCTGTCTTCCGGAAGAGTTTGAACGGCTTACTGCTCTTGCGGACTCTATGACCCTTGACAGGATACTGGGAATCATAAGCACCCTCCAGCAATGCGGTGAACGGTTTGCAAGAAGCTCAAACAAGCGTATCGAGCTTGAAATGTGCATGGTCAGACTTTGCACCATGAGCGACAATACATCCGATATCCTGCAAAAGCCGTCAGAATCGGCTGCCGGCTCGGCTGAAATAAACGCTCTTGCCGGAAGAATAACAAAGCTGGAAAACGCTTTAAGAAACGGCTTTACAACCACAATCGAACAGAGTGAGATCGAAGCGGAAAAGCCCATAAAAAAAGCTCCCAAGCAGGAGCTTACCAAACTTGACCCCAACGGTTTTACGCCGTTAAAGGAATGGCAGGAAATAATTGATCGTATAAACGAACAAGCCCCTGCTATAGGTGCTTTTCTCAAAAATTCCATGGCAAGCATAGAGGGCAATTTATTCAAGGTAGTTGTAAGCAGTGACTTTTACATGAAGCGGTTCAAGGCTTCGGACGACAAAGCTGTATTGAAAAAGATTGTCAACGAATATTACGGAAAAGACTTTGATTTTGTACTTTACTCTTCAAAAAGCGTTGATATTGAGGACAAGGAAAATCCCATAAACGAGCTTATAAAAAGAGCAAAAGACGCAGAAATCGAAGTTGAAATAAAAAAATAAGCATATAAGTATTAAAGGAGTTATTTTTATGAAAGCAAGATTACCTCAGGGCATGAGAGGCCCGTCAAATAACGTAAACCAGATGCTGAAGCAGGCTCAGAAGATGCAGGACGACATTACTGCTTTGCAGGCTGACCTTGAGCAGAGAGAATTTTCCGCTTCAGTGGGCGGCGGAGCTGTTGAAATTACAATCAACGGCAAAAGAAACGTTACAAAGCTTGATATCAAGCCGGAGGTCGTTGACCCCGACGATGTTGAAATGCTCCAGGATCTTATCATGAGTGCTTTCAACGAAGCGGTTCGTAATCTTGACGAAACAAGCGACGCCGAAATGAGCAAGCTCACCGGCGGAGTATCATTCCCGGGACTGTTTTAATTATGGCAGATTCAAACGCACTTCCGCTGGTGCTTTTAGCGGAGCAGTTCGCCAAGCTTCCCGGAATCGGAATGAAATCGGCTCAGCGACTGGCTTATCATGTAATGTCCATGACTGACGAAGAGGCAAAAGCCTTTGCCGACGCAATTATTCATGCACACAAAACGGTTCATACCTGCAAGATGTGTCAGAATCTGACCGACAAGGAGCTTTGTCCCATCTGTGCCGACCCAAGGCGTGACAGATCCACTATATGCGTAGTGGAAACTCCGAAAGACATTACTGCTTTTGAGCGTACAAAAGAATACAACGGAGTTTACCATGTTTTACACGGGCTTATCTCCCCTATTGACGGAATAACTCCCGACAAGCTGAAAATAAAGGAATTATTATCACGCATACAGCAAGGGGGAATCAGCGAGGTCATCATGGCTACCAATCCCACAGTTGAGGGAGAAGCAACGGCGATGTACATTTCCAAGCTGTTAAAACCTCTCGACATAAAGGTAACCCGACTTGCATTCGGCTTACCCATCGGCGGTTCTCTGGAATATGCAGATGAGATAACTCTTTTCAAGGCATTGGAAAACAGAAACGAAATTTGATATAAAAACAGGGACGTCAGTTCATTATCTGAATTGACGTCCTTTTTGGAGCTTTTTGTTAAACTGGATTTCTTGTATATTAAAAGTTTCGGTCAAGCCTTTTCAGCTTGCTGACTGCATATCTATTTTCTTGCTTATTACTTCTTGTAGGGGACGGCGTCCTCGACGTCCCGAAATCGTATTGTATTAACAAAAGATAAAGGACAGGTTACTCCGTCCCCTACAACAGCACAATCATAATATATTAACCAATCGGGGCGACCACAGGTCGCCCCTACTCAAATTAATATTTTACAATCTCATTTTAAAATCCTCATAACCGAATTCTTTTATCAGCTTCAGTTTACCGTCAAGAGTATACAAATAAATCGACGGCAGAGGCATTCCGTTGAATGTATTATTTTTCACCATAGAATAAATCGCCATGTCTGTGAAGACAAGCCTGTCCCCCTCTTTAAGCGGTTTATCAAAAGAATAATCCCCGATTATATCCCCTGCAAGGCAGGTAGGACCTCCGAGTCGGTAGGTAAAAGGCTTTTCACCTGCTTTTCCCGAACCGATAACAAACGGACGGTAGGGCATTTCCAGAACATCAGGCATATGACACGCCGCCGAAGTATCAACAATAGCAAAGTTCATACCGTTGCGACCCACATCAAGCACCTCGGTCACAAGAAATCCTGCATTTAATGCCACAGCCTCTCCCGGTTCGAGATAAACCTGAACATCATATTTTTTGCTGATATAGTTTACACAGTCAATGAGCAATTCCACATTATAATCTTCTCTTGTTATATGATGACCGCCGCCGAAATTTACCCATTTCATATTATACAGATATTTGCCGAATTTTTCTTCAAAATGAGGCAGCGTACGCTCCAGCACCTCTGAGCCCTGTTCGCACATAGTATGGAAATGAAGTCCGTCAATTCCCTCAAGGCAGGATTCATCAAACTGCTCAGCAGTTATCCCCAGTCTTGAATTTTTTGCACAGGGATTATATATCTCAGTTTCAATTTCCGAATACTCCGGGTTTACTCTCAATCCGCAGGAAATTTCACGTCCGCTGTTTTTTACCATATCACGATACTTTTCCCACTGCCGAAAGCTATTGAACACCACATGGTCGGCAATCTGAACAAGCTGTTCCATTTCCTTTTGCTTGTATGCAGGAGAAAAAACATGGACTTCTCCGCCGAATTCCTCCCTGCCCAGCTTTGCTTCAAAAAGTCCGCTTGCTGTTGTACCGTCAAGATATTTTAAAAGCAGAGGATAAGCGGAATACATTGAAAACGCCTTTTGTGCCAGCAAGATCTTACAACCTGTTTTTTTTCTCACATATTCAAGTATTTCAGCATTTTTCAGCAACAGGTTTTCATCGGTTACATAGCATGGGGTTTTTACCTTTGAAATATCAAACATTAAAAAGCTCCCGTTATTCTTCAACGAATTTTACAGCAGTACCGTATGCCATAACCTCGGCTGCACCTGCGGCAATAGCGGATGACGCATATCTAACATTGACCACAGCGTCTGCTCCCAGCTGCTCAGCTTCGCCAACCATTCTTTTTGTTGCCAAGGCTCTTGCCTCATTCATCATTTCGGTATATGACTTCAGCTCACCGCCAACAAGATTTTTAAAGCTCTGCATAATATCCTTACCCACATTTTTCGTCTGGATTGTAGAGCCTTTTACCAGACCCAGCATTTCAAGCTTCTTTCCCGAAATATAATCAGTATTTACTAAGATCATCTTCCTCGCCCTTTCTGATTTCTTTTATTCTTTGAACAAGCACAGCAATAGTTACCGCTGTCAATACAGCAGGGATAACAACCGCAAGAAGTCTTACAACAAACGCTGCAACGTCTATACACAGGAACAATATACCTATGCCAAGATAGTACAAGCATAAAACCATTGCGATTATCACCGGTGCTATCATTTTTTTAGTCCTTTTTTTCATACATACTCCCCGGATTAATCAACCAGCTTAGGATCAAAATTTTCTTTCCAAGGCAGTCCCCATTTATTTAGAGCCTCCATAAACGGATCGGGATCAAATTCCTCTATGTTATGCACTCCGGGGTTTTTCCATGTACCCGTCATAAGCATCATTGCACCTATCATAGCAGGAACTCCCGTGGTATAAGAAACCGCCTGAGAGCCTACTTCCTTATAGCACTCCTCATGGTCGCAAACGTTGTAAACATAATAATTTCTGGGCTTTCCGTCCTTTTTGCCCTGAAAAATACAGCCGATATTGGTTTTTCCCTTTGTGCGTGGACCAAGGGTTGCGGGATCAGGGAGAACAGCTTTCAAAAACTGAAGAGGGACAATTTCTTTACCCTCAAACATAATCGGCTTAATTGAAGTCATTCCCACATTTTCAAGGCATTTAAGGTGAGTGAGATAGCTCTGACCGAAAGTCATGAAAAATCTGATTCTCTTTACTCCCTTGATATTAAGAGCCAGGGATTCCAGCTCCTCATGATGAAGCAGATACATATCCTTTTCGCCCACTTCATCAAAGTTATACACTCTCTTTATTTCCATAGGTTCTGTTTCAACCCATTTTCCGTCTTCAATATAAGAGCCTTTTGCAGATACCTCACGGATATTGATTTCAGGATTGAAATTTGTTGCAAAGGGATATCCATGGTCGCCACCGTTACAGTCGAGTATATCTATATAGTTTATTTCATCAAAATAGTGTTTCTGTGCATAAGCGGAGAAAACTCCCGTTACTCCCGGGTCGAAGCCCGAGCCAAGCAAAGCGGTAATTCCTGCTTTTTCAAATCTTTCTTTATAAGCCCACTGCCATTTATACTCGAATTTTGCGGTATCCTCCGGCTCATAGTTTGCGGTATCCACATAATCAACCTTACATTCAAGACAAGTGTCCATAATATGCAGATCCTGATAAGGCAGGGCAACATTAATTACAACATCAGGCTTATACTCCTTGATAAGAGCTACAAGCTCAGCTACATTATCGGCGTCCACCTGTGCAGTTGTAATATTTGTCTTTGTCTTTCCTTCAAGCTCGCTTTTAAATTTATCGCACTTTGATTTTGTACGGCTGGCGATACAGATATCAGTAAAAACTTCGCTGTTCTGACAGCATTTATGAACTACAACTCCTGCAACTCCGCCTGCACCGATTATCAATGCTCTTCCCATTTTTATCAACTTCCTTTCACAGCATTTTATCTATAAAAATACAGCAATATCTCTCTCAAAAGCTTACAGGCAAGTGCTGTTGACGCTCCGCTTTGGTCATAAACGGGGCAAAGCTCGTTCACGTCAAAGCCCACGATATTCAGCTTTGCGACTTCCTTTACCGCTTCCATAAGCTCTGTAAATGTAACTCCTCCCGCTTCGGGGGTTCCCGTTCCGGGAAACTGAGACGGGTCGAGAACGTCAAGATCCAATGTAAAGTAAACAGGTTCCTGTCCTATTTTTTGTACAGTTTCTTTCAAGCCCTCAAAATTAAACTTCTGCATCTCGGTATGCTCTTTTGCAAACTTGAATTCCTCACGGTCTCCGCTTCTGATACCAAACTGAAAGATCCTGTTATCTCCCACAATATCATGACATCTGTGCATTACGCAGGCATGGGAAAAACGTTCTCCCAGATAGTCCTCACGCAAATCGGCATGTGCGTCAAAATGCACGATATGAAGATTATCATATCTCTTTGCCGCCGCACGGACTGCACCAAGGGTCACAAGATGCTCGCCGCCGATCATACAGGGTATCTTTCTGTCAGAAATAATCTCATCTGCGGTTTTCTCTATATCTGCCAATGCTTTTTCGGGAGTACCGAAAATAAGTTCAAGGTCGCCTCCGTCAAACACATTGATATCCAGCAAATCTTTATCCTGATAAGGAGAATAAGTTTCAATGCCGAAGCTCTCGTTTCTTATAGCAGACGGGCCGAAGCGTGTACCCGGTCGGAAGCTGGTGGTGCTATCATAAGGTGCGCCGAATATAACTATCTGAGCGTCCTCATATTCGCAGTCGCAGCCGATAAAAGTATGCACATTTTTATTCATTGGCAAGCACCTCTTTAACGTCGTTAGGCAATGCAAAACAGCCCTTATGCAGTTCTGTGTTATAATATTTTGTTTTCAAACCGAATTTATTCCATCTTTCAGCCTGCAAGTCAAATACGGGGTGAAGATTTTTTGAGGCAAATCCGAACAGCCACTGTCCCGACGGATATGTGGGAATATGGGTCTGGTAAATCATTGCCACAGGGAACGAGCTGCCGATACGCTTATGGGTACGCTTCACCATATCCACATAGGAATCGTAATAGGTGCTTTCGTGCTGATTAATAAGAATACCCTTATCAGTCAATGCCTTAAAGCAGTTACCGTAAAACTCCTTAGTGAAAAGTCCTTCACCGGGGCCGAAGGGATCGGTTGAATCCACGATTATAAGATCATATTCATTCTCTTTACGTCTTACATATTTAAGTCCGTCGGTAATTACAAGATTTAATCTGGGGTCGTCAAACTTACATGCGGTCTGGGGCAGATATTCTTTGCATACCTCGACAACCTGTCCGTCTATTTCAACCATATCTATTTTTTCAATATGCTCATATCTTGAAATTTCACGGAGGGTTCCTCCGTCGCCTGCACCGATTATCAGTACGCTTTTAATATTCGGATTTACCGCCATAGGCACATGAGTTACCATTTCATGATACACATATTCGTCCTTTTCGGTAAGCATAACATATCCGTCAAGGACAAGCACTCTGCCGAATTCATATGTGTCCAGCACATCGATCTGCTGATAATAGCTTTTTTCCGAATAAAGCTGCTTCTTTATTTTTATTGAAAACTTAACATTATCGGTATGGTTTTCGGTAAACCACAAATCCATATAAAAAGCCGTCCTTTCTTTTCCTACTGCTGTTTCTGTCTATTGAATTATTTTTCAGCCCAAATAACTACTGGCAAAACAACAGGTTTCCCCATACTGCCGTCATTGACTACACAACAACATTTATATAATTTATATTCATATCCTCTGTTCCTGTCATAAAGCAGCCCTTTTCCTTACAATAGGCAATATAGTCGAGAATATCCCCGGTTATACGCTCGCCTGGTGCAAGAATAGGAATTCCCGGAGGATAGCACATTACAAACTCTCCGCAGATCATTCCGCAGGATTCTTCAATAGCCACGGATTTTTTATCGCTGTAAAACGCCTGCTGAGGTGCAAGCACAACCTGTGGGTTAATATACTCATGGTCGAAAAGTCCCGACGGATCTTTTCCGTAAAGTCTTTTTATTTCCGAAAGAGCAGATATAAATCTTTCTATTTCCAGCTCTCTGTCCCCGGCAGATACAATAGCAAGAATATTTCCGATATCTCCGAATTCAATCTGTATATCGTAATCGTCACGAAGTATGTCATACACCTCAACCCCTGCCAGTCCCATAGCACGGGTATGAACCGACAGCTTAGTACGGTCGAAATCGAACACGTCGTTTCGGTTGATAAGCTCGTCCCCGAAAGCATAATATCCGCCGATCTTATTTATCTCTTCCCTTGCATAATTCGCATAATCCACCGTCTTTTTAAACATTTCTTTACCGTGAAGGGAAAGATTCTTTCTCGCCAGATCCAAGGATACCATAAGCAGATAAGAACCGCTTGTAGTCTGGGTAAGATTTATGACCTGACGGACATAACCCTCCGATACATTATTATTGCAAAGCAGAAATGATGACTGAGTAAGGGAACCTCCTGTTTTATGAATACTTACGGCAGCCATATCCGCTCCTGCTTCCATAGCCGAAACGGGCAGGTTTTCGCCGAAATAAAAGTGAGTTCCGTGAGCTTCGTCGGCAAGCACCAGCATATTATGAGCATGGGCAATCTGCACAATTCTTCTCAGATCGGAACAGATACCGTAATAGGTAGGGTTGTTGACCAGTACAGCCTTTGCGTCGGGATTTTGCAGTATGGCTTTTTCCACATCGTCTACCGACATTCCGAGAGGTATGCCAAGCTGTTTATTTGTACCCGGATTCACATATACGGGTATAGCTCCGCACACAACAAGGGCATTTATTGCACTTCTGTGAACATTTCTCGGCATAATGATTTTATCCCCTGCTTTACATGAAGAAAAAATCATTGCCTGAACAGCTGCGGTTGTTCCGTTCACAATAAAAAAGGTATGCTTTGCACCGAAGGCTTCGCTGGCAAGATTTTCAGCGTCTCTGATAACAGAAACAGGGTGGCAGAGGTTATCCAGCGGTTTCATTGAATTTACGTCTACCTTCAGGCAGTCTGCACCGAGGAAATCCCTTAGTTCTTTATTGCCCCGTCCCCCTTTATGTCCGGGAACGTCAAGCTGTACCACTCTGTTGCTTTTATGCTTTTTTAGTGCTTCATATATAGGAGCGTTGCTCTGAGTCAATTCCGTTTTATCTCACCAACTTTTTATTTCTGTATGCATGCTTATTAATCACATTAAACTAACATATGACTTTTAATTTCATATCTTAATAGATATTCATTCCGCTGAAGATTTCAATCATTTCACGTCTTAAAGCATCG
>JBJERB010000007.1:5229-26377 GCA_051882055.1 Oscillospiraceae bacterium | reverse complement strand
AAGCAATTTGATATATAATACAATACATCAAGCAGCTCTCACGGGCTGCTTTTTTTAGAAATTAAAATGAACCATTTATATAAATCTTGCGACTATATAATTGAAACCGGTTTTGAATACATAAAAAAGAGGTGACAGTATGAATAAGTCGGAATTTGAGAAGCTATTGTTTGCAAATCAAAACATCATTGAAAGATATATTTATTATAAAACCAAAAGCAAATCTGACGGTGATGATGTGATTCAAGAAACTTTTCTTGCTGCTTACAAACAATTTGAGAAAATAAACGACAAAAGCAAGTTTAAATCATGGTTACTTGGAATTGCAAAGCATAAATGTGCCGATTATTATCGCCGGGATTATAAGGCGGATATAATTTCCATAGATAGTATTGACGAAATTTCTTATTCAGGTGGACTAAAAACCGGAATACAATTTGATGTTCATTATACTCTTGAAAGTATGGATAAAAATCAAAAAGAAATTTTATGGTTATATTATTTTGAAAATATGTCGGTAAATGAAATTGCCAAACAATTAAATTTACCTATTGGTACTATAAAAAGCAGACTTTTTTCAGCAAGACAACAATTTAAAAAAACTTATTCACACTGCACTAAATCGGATTTAAATCAAGGAGGATCTAATATGCAAAAATTCCCTGAATATGCACCGGAAATTAAAATAACAAGACTTAACGCAGAGCCTTTTGAAGTAGAATGTATTCAAGAATTAGGTTACTTTTGCTCTCCTGTTATAGGCGAAAAAGTCCAGCACGCACGATATGAACTTGACGAAAATGGGAAAATGGCATTAAGCGATATTGTAACCGGCTGGGCAGAAAACACTATAATTATTAGTGGAATTGAATGTGTTGAAATAAAATATGATTTTAAAAATGTGCTCATCAGTCACGCCCAAAGAATCAACGGAGAATATCTTCAAGATCTTGCCGGAATCATAAAAAGAAAAAGTGACGGACAGGTAAAAATAACGACTTTTTTGGATGATGACTTTTACAACTGCTGGGGCTTTGGCGAAAACAACTGCGGTGAAGAAATTCTAAAAAAATCAAGAGGTATAATAACAGAAAACAGTGACGGAACTGTTCTAACCACAGAAAAAGTTTTGCCTCACAATCAAGATATTTGCGGAAGATATCAAATTACCATTAACGGCAAAACCTATGACACAATCAGAAGTGTATATTTTTGTCCTCTTGGAGAAATGGCTGAAAACTATATTGATCGTAATGGAAAAAACATTTATTTCAAATACTATTCTACTAAAATTGATAATCCGGAAAACAAAGAGAAAGTGGTTATAAACGGTGAAAATTACTATTTCCAACGCTGTGCAATTCCTGATTATGCTATGTAAAAAACGAGGCAACCTTAGGTTGCCTTATTTTTGTCTATATAAAAAACCTTGTACTATTCTATTCATTTTTTAAGTAAGCTTTGTGCATTTTCGTTAAAATATGTTTTTACTTAAACAGATCATAGTATAAAACTCTGAAATATACAGGTTGCACAATTATCCCCTTGACATTTAGGGCAAAATGCCATATAATTTAATTAATTAGATTAAAAGTTGTACTTTGCTTTGTTCATAATTTGTTAATCTATTTCCTTTTGTCCGCAGGATGAATTATTTCCCGGCGGCAAAATATATTTTAGGAGGTAAAAGATATCATGGCAAAAAACGCATCACCAAAGTCAAGCAAAACTATTTCAAAAGCTGAGCTTAAAGAAAAATTTGTAGACGTTTTGCAAAATGACTTTCAGGTTTCACCGTCTGACGCTTCCGATAAACAGGTATTTGAAGCTCTGACCAAAATCGTTGTAGATATTCTCAAAGCAAAAAGACGTCGTTTTACCGTTAAAACAAATTCTTTGGGAAACAAAAAAGTATATTATCTTTCAATGGAATTCCTTATGGGACGTTCTTTGAAAACAAGTATATATAACCTTGAAATGGTGAAAGAAACTACCGATATGCTGAAAGATTTCGGTATTTCAATCAACAGCATTTATGAGCAGGAGCCTGACGCAGGTCTGGGCAACGGCGGTCTGGGCAGACTTGCCGCATGCTATCTCGATGCTCTTGCTGCTGACGGCTATCATGCTACCGGATATTCAATCTGCTATGAGTTCGGTATTTTCAAACAGAAGCTGGAAGAAGGATGGCAGACAGAGCTTCCCGATAACTGGCTTCCAGGCGGTTCTGCATGGCTTGTCCCGGTACCTACTCATGCAGTTGAAGTACGCTTTGACGGTGATCTGAAAGAATACTGGGACGATCAGTATCATTGCGTCACACATGAAAACTACACTTCCGTTATGGCTGTTCCTTACGATTTGTACGTTTCCGGATACGGTTCTGAAGCCGTTTCAAAGCTCAGACTCTGGAAAGCAGAAACTGCTTCCTTTGATATGTCAATGTTCAACAAAGGCGACTATTCAAAGGCTTTGGGACGCAATATTATTTCACAGGCAATAACTAAAGTTCTTTATCCTAACGACAACCATGCCGAAGGTAAATCCCTCCGTTTAAGACAGCAGTATTTCCTCTGTGCGGCTTCAATCGGTGACATTGTAAACAGACACATGAGCGTTTACGGCACATTGGATAATCTTCACGAAAAGGTCGCTATTCATATTAACGATACTCACCCGACTCTTGCTATTCCTGAGCTTATGAGAGTACTTCTTGACGACTGCGGTTACTCATGGGATAAGGCTTGGCATATCGTACAGAATACTTTCGCTTACACCAATCACACAGTTATGCCGGAAGCATTGGAAAAATGGGACTGCAACCTGCTCAAGAGCGTAACTCCCAGAGTTTTCTCGATTATTGTTGAAATCAACGAGCGTTACTGCCGTGATCTTTGGGAAAGATATAAGGATCATGAAAAGGTTTCGAGAATGTCGATCATCGAAAACAACTTTGTTAAAATGGCTACACTCTGTGTTCATGCTTCCCACAGCGTAAACGGAGTTGCAAAAATTCATTCCGAAATCATCAAGAGAGAAACATTCAAGGACGAATACAACGATACGCCAACAAAGTTTAAGAACGTAACTAACGGTATTGCTTACAGAAGATGGCTGTATCAGTCAAATGAAGGACTAACTTCACTTCTCAGAGAAAAAATCGGAGACGGCTTCCTGAAAGACGCTTCCGAGCTTAAAAAACTTGCCGTATTCCATGACGACGATTATGTTCTTGACAAACTGAAAAAAATCAAAATGGATAACAAGAAAAACTTCGCTAAGTATGTTAAAAATCAGTACGGCGTTGTACTTAACACAGATTCCATTTTTGATGTACAGGTTAAACGTCTGCATGAATATAAAAGACAGCAGCTTAATGCTCTGAATATCATTGCACAGTATAATTACCTCAAGGAAAACCCCAATGCCGATTTTACTCCAAAGACATATATCTTTGCAGCAAAAGCCGCTCCCGGTTATTATATGGCAAAGCAGATTATCAAGCTTATCTGGAACATTTCCCAAGAGCTTAAAAAGGACAAAAAACTCAACGAAAAGCTCAATGTTATATTCCTTGAGGACTATAACGTATCGCTGTCTGAAATTCTTATGCCTGCTGCAAACATTTCCGAACAGATTTCACTGGCAGGAACAGAGGCTTCCGGTACCGGCAACATGAAACTTATGATTAACGGTGCTATTACTTTGGGTACAATGGACGGTGCAAATGTGGAAATCCACGAAGCCGTAGGCGATGATAACATTATCATCTTCGGTATGAACGTCGACGAAGTAAACGCTTGCAAGGCCGGATATCATCCCATGAATATTTATAATTCAAACGGAGTTGTAAAGGCTGCAATCGACAGAATGCAGTATGGCATTAACGGCGAATCATTTAATGAAATTGCTAATTCGCTGAAAAATGCCGATCCGTATATGGCACTTGCTGATTTTGATTCATATCAGCAGGCACAGAAATATGCTTCTGAATGTTATAACGACCAGCGTAAGTGGAACAAGATGTCACTTATGAACATTGCAGGTGCAGGAATCTTCTCCGCAGACCGTGCTGTTGAAGAATATGCCCGTGATATCTGGGGACTTAATAAATAATCTACTAAAAGCTATAAAAAGAGCGGTTCACACATAATGAACCGCTCTTTGTTTATCACAACATTGCTTCAATCTGAGACTTAGGCACAAATCCCACCGAAGTCTGAACCGGTTTACCGTTCTTAAAAAGAATCAGCATAGGTATACTCTGAACGCCAAACTGCATTGCAAGTCTCGGCTGTTCATCCACATTAACCTTTCCCACTTTAATTTCTTCATGTTCCTGTGCAATCTCCTCTACGTACGGAGCAAGCATTCTGCATGGACCGCACCATGTTGCCCAGAAATCCACAAGCACAGGTTTATCGGAATCCAGAACTTCCTGGGTAAAATTTTCTTCTGTCAAAACAATTTCAGCCATAATAATCCTCCTTTTTATACTACCTTGCCCAATCACAAGCCAAATTATTTCTATTTTGATTTATAATAAAGCATACAATGACAATAACCCTCAAAATCAGGATCTTTAATTTGTTCACGGAATTCTTTACACATACACTTATTATCTTCCGTTCTTTCCAATCTACAAGGACAGTAGCCGCCTGTTTTTTCAAGACCTTCCTTAACTGCCTTGACGATTTCTTCATCTTTATTATATGTTACCTTCATGATAATACCTGCCTTTACAAAACACGGGGCGATCTTGCAGAACGCCCCGTCTATAAATTCAAATTTTTGAATAGCCGAAGCTATTTACCAAAGCGTCCACCTTTTGACCGTTCTTACACATAGGGCAATCGCCGGAAAGATACGTATCATAGTTTGGTATATCATCCCTTGTAAAAATAGCGTGAATATCTATACCGTTCGACTGTGCAATAGCCGAGAAAATCGATCCGATAGCAACAAGGTGACCGTTATAATACTGAAGACACTCGATAGCACGGTTAATTGTTTTACCGGTTGAAACCGACGAGATAAGCAAAAGAACCTGTTTTCCCCAGATTTTTTTCTGGGTATTATCCCTGAAAATCATCTGATTATTGGGATTAAGTTCAGGAGTGATTACAGAAATATCCGCACCGCTGTTTATACCGCTTTCCGACAGACTTTCTGCCAGAAATGCTCCCAGAATCTCGGTACCCTCCAGGCAGATAATCGTATCTATATGTGTTCCGGAATATGTACCCGCAAGTTCGCTTGCCGCAGCCTTTGCCATTTTATGACTTGTCTTTATAGATGTCATATCCACATAATAATTAATATGGGAATGGTTTGTAGCAAAATGTCCGGGAATTATACCGATTTTTATTCTTCTGTTTTTTCTTGAATCTATTGTCTGAACTCTGCCTTCCATAAACTTACCTCCATACAAATAGTAAAGTCCTTATTGTATTAGTAATTATAACACATTTTATTCTTGAAATCAAGCGGGTTTTTAATAAAAATTCACAATAAGTTTTGGCTAAATCACACAACAAACTACATAAAACGACAAAATCCTGTAAATATTCTGATTTATGACTTTATCTTTTTCAGACCTGAAAACACAATTCATATTATCCAATTCAATTCTAAACCGGTTGTTACACCATTTTTTTAATAATTATGTTTTATTTGTAAATTTTTATAAATTTTATTGCCTTTTTTGTAATTTAATGATATAATATAAAATATCAAAATACATAATACATAAAATAAACTTCAGGGAGAGGATTCCGATGTTTGGTTGATTATCATATTGTTTATAATAAAACATTTATTTTGTATTATTCCAACATTTATATTTAGAAAGAAGATGATTATTAATTATGAAAAAAAAGATTATAAGTATTTTGATTTGTATCTGTTTAACAATTACATATTCCCCATCTTTTAATATCATAACTAATGCCACAGTACAATATGATGGTGTTAATGTTAATGTTGTTAAACAAGCCAAATCACAATGGTGTTGGGCTGCATGTGCTGAAATGGCTGGAAAAAACGTATACCCCAGTTCAAAACGAACCCAATATACTGTTGTTAAATATATTAAAGGTTCATCATCTAATTCATATCCAAATGTTACAGGAACAATTGCTAATAGTGCAACTGGATCCCAATATGTTGCATATAATCGAAAAACCTTTAAATCTACAGCTAGCAAATGGAGTTTTTCTAAAATAGTCTCAAGTATGAGAAAGGGTTATGCAGTCGAAGCAGGAGCAGGATATTATTCAAATGGAAAAAGGAATGGAGGTCATGTTGTAGTAATTTCGGGGACTCAATTTGTTGACAATAGTTCTGGAACTTTTTATTATATTGATTATATTGACCCATGGGATGGAAGTTTCCATCATTGTACTTATTCATCATTTTGTAACGGAACATACAACAGTAGAAAATATGATCAGACCATATATGTATCATAAAGAAGGTGACTTAAAACTATGAAAAAAGCTGTCAAAACATTTATAATTTTGATTTTATTATCCTTGATAAGCGTGCCTCTCATTTCTGCGTCGGCATTCGACAGCAGTCAATATAAAACAAACGATGCAATTTACGATGAAGATGAGTTTTCAGAAGTAGAGCAGGCAATAATCAGCAATTCGGAATTGAGCAAAAACAAAATTATCAGCAACTTAAAATCTGCAAATGAGGAGCAGTTCACTAATCCTTACAAGCTTTATTCCATATCCGACCCGGATTTTTTATCGGAGATAAGTGATCCGACTTTTGCAGAACAAATAATTAAAACCGATTATTGTTGGATGGTCCCAACAAAAGATAACAATATTATCAAAGTAAAAAAAAGCAACGGTCAATGGGAAGTTTTAGGATACAGCATTACAGCAGATTCATCTGATGAAGTTGACTTTATCCGATTTGAAAAAATTGACTCAAATATAACTACATTAACAAAATCAAATAAGAATGAGTTACAAAATGCAATATGCTTTGAAGCCCCCTATTATCACACAAGTTTTATATATTTGTCAGCCAACGGCACTCAATATCTGATTCCATATGGCAGCAGACCTGATTTAACAGGTTTAAACAACGGAAAACTTTACACCACAGATGAAGTAGAGAAAATACTTAATTCGACTTTGCCTACTGAAAAAAGCAGTATCACAGCAGATGAAAACGGCGGTTTATCTTCTGCCGAAAAAGGCATTTCAGACCGAACGCAGATTCTTATTTTCTCAGCATGTATATTTATAGTTCTTATTCTATCCATAATGACAATACTTTATTTTAAGAAAAGGCGTAACAAATCCAGATAACAAGCAAGCCCATGAAAGCAAAATGCTTTCATGGGCTGATCTATTATATTTTTACATAAACCGTATTGTTGAGAAATCCGTTAGGCTATTATCCCAAAACTACCGTAATCTCCGTCTGTTCAGTCATTTTGCATTCGCATACAAAGTTGCCGTCAACAGCCTCGCCGTTTACAGTAACAGACTTAACACCGCTCTGAACGTGTTCAGGATTCTTGATATCTATTGACAGGTGCTTTCCACGGAAATTCTTTTCAATCTTAAAGCCGTCCCAGTCATGGGGGATTGCAGGGTCAATTACAAGTCCGTCTGCATTGGGACGCATACCGCAGATACCCTCAACACAGCCCACCATTACCGTTGAACCTGTTCCCGTCAACCAGTGAACATGTGAACGTCCTGCAAAAGGAGAACGTGTTGATTCTGTAAACTGTCCGTGAACATACGGCTCAAGGACTCTGATTTCAGCTTTATCATTCATTGAAGCAGGCGATGACTCCATGAAATACTCAAAAGCTCTGTCGCCGTGTCCCAAAAGTGATTCCGCAAGAATTGCCCAACCCTGAGTCTGAGAGAAAATTCCTCCGTTTTCCTTTGTATCGGGATTGAAAATATGCATTAATGCTCCGTCGAAATGGTGGTCAACATACGGCGGCTCAAGGATCTTGACTCCATAAGGAGTATTAAGTATCTCATGCACCTTCTCCATAGCGGTTTCCGCCTGATCCTTAGTTGCAAAGCCCGAAATAACCGCCCAGCTCTGGGGATTGAGCCACATGCTTGCCTCTTTATTGTCTCTTGCACCCACTACTACTCCGTCCTCACGGATTCCACGGATAAATCTATCCTTATCCCAGCACTTTTCAAGAGATTTGCCTAATTCAGCCTGAACTCTGTCGATGTATTCAATATACTCTGTATCCTTTTTATCTTCCGTCATTTCCTTTATTACGGTCATCGCATAATAAAGCTGGAATGCAACAAATGTGGATTCACCCTTTGCACCCATTCTCAAGCAGTCGTTCCAATCGGCATGAAGTCCGGCAGGCATTGAATTTGCCCCCAGTCTTTCCATAGAAAATCTGATTGCATTCTTCAAATGATTGTAAACTGTATCCTCTCCGCCGTTGGCATATACAATAACCTCGTCAAGAAATGCCTTGTTTCCGCTTTCTCCTATATACTTAACAATAGTGGGGAACAGCCACAATGCGTCATCTGCTCGATAGGACGGATGTCCTGTTTCCTTAGCGTAATCCGAATTAGGATTATTCTCATCGGGAGCATTTTCATGACCTGCGTTATGGTCAAATTTAACCAAAGGCAGACCTCCTCCGTTATCAACCTGTGCGGAGAGCATAAAACGTATTTTTTCTGCCGCAAGCTCAGGATTAATATGGATAATTCCCTGAATATCCTGAACAGTATCACGATAACCGTATCCGTTTCTCAATCCGCAGTATACAAAAGACGCAGCTCTTGACCAAATAAATGTTATGAAACACTGGTATGCATTCCATACGTTCACCATATTATTGAATTCCTCGGAAGGAGTTTCCACTTTAAAATTATCAAGCTGACCATGCCAATAATCTTTAAGCTCTTTTATTTCACTGTCGCACTTACCGGGCTGTTCATATTGTTTCATGATTTCTGATGCTTCGGCATTATTTCTCTGTCCCAGCAGATATATAACCTCAACACTCTCCCCTGCTCCGAGAATCACATCGCTCTGCAACGCTCCGCAGGCATTACCGTTATAATTAAGCACATTATCGCATTTGCCCGATTCTACGGCTATTGGATTTCCATAGGTTCTGTAAGGTCCGATAAATCTGTCAAGATTACCATTATAAGCCGATACCTTTGCACCCACGATTCCGAAAAATCTTTCCTTATGATTTGAACCGGTTTCGTCCTTGCACTGATTTTCATTTATATGCTGGACGATTTTATCTCCCTCAAATGACGTTCTTGTTATAAACAGAGTATACTGTAAATTAATCTGATCCTGTTCATAATTATTATCATTAGTAAACTCTGCAAAGCCATAAAGGGAGAGATTTCTTGTGCTTTCGGATTTATTTGTAATCTTAGCTCTCCACACTTCATAGGTTTTATTCAAAGGGACATAATAAGTAACCTCGGAATGAATATCCGCATAATCTGCTTTCATAGTCGTATAAGCGGTACCGTGGTGACATTCGCTTTTATATTTATCAAGGGATTTACCTACCGGCTGCCATGAAGCCGACCAATAATCAGCAGTGTCATTATCACGGATATAAATATATCTTCCGGGAACTGAAATATTGGTATTAAAACGGTATCTGAGATGTCTGCCGTTAGCTCCGCTTTTTTCAAAGCTATATCCCCCTGCATTATTTGAAATAATAGCTCCATACTCAGGGGATCCCAGATAGTTCGCCCAAGGAGCGGGAGTATCCGGACGGGTAATAACATATTCTTTATTTTCCAAATCAAAATAACCGTACTGCATAAAAATTTCTCCTTATTTTTATCCAAATTTATCAGGATTGTTTTTCCAATCTTAAAAATAACAACTTTAATTTATCACACATTTTTCCCCCTGTCAAGGGGATTTTTTGATTTTTAAAAAAGTTACGAAAACGTTTAAGTTTTATTAATATTTATAAGAAAAAAGCAAAAATCCGCCTACAGCTTACCGCTGTCGACGGATAATTTATTTGTTATTTACTATCAAATTTATGAGTAGAATACACCGGATCGTCCTGCCACAAAGTTATTTGTCCTTGTTCACGGGTTCTTTTCAAATCAATAATACGCTGATTTGAGCTTCCCCTGAAACGCAATGTAATATCGTGCAAATCCTGAACAAATTCACCGTCTACCAGAACATCAATCAATTTCAGCAGATCGTCTGTGACCTCACATCTGCATCTGTATTCTGTCTCACCGCTGAGCTGTTCATAAAGATAACCTGAATAGCACCATATTGTTTTTTCGGGGAGAGCCTCTTTAAACCTACCCAGGAAAGGCAGCAACGCTCTTTGATTTGCAGGTTCCATGGGTTCTCCTCCCAAAAGAGTAAGCCCTTTTACAAATTCGCTTTCACAGCTTTTTATGATTTCCGATTCAACGGCTTCGGTAAACGGATTACCATAGCCAAAATCCCATGTTTCGGGGTTAAAACAATTCTTACAGTGGTGGGTACAGCCGGAAACGAAAAGACTGGTTCTTACTCCCGAGCCGTTTGCTATATCGCAGTATTTTATACTTGCATAATTCATAATCTCACCGTTAAATTATAAATGCATAACTCTTTCTTTAATTTCCTGAGTCCTTCCCTGATTCCAGAACTGTGTACCGATATATCCGCAGGTACGTCTTGCGACGTTCAGTTTATCCTGATCTCTATTGCCGCAATTAGGACATTCCCAAACAAGCTTGCCGTCCTCTTCAACAATCTGAATTTCACCGTCATATCCGCAAACCTGACAGAAGTCGGATTTAGTATTCAGCTCGGCGTACATAATATTATCGTAAATAAACTGAATAACGCTGATAACTGCCTCAAGGTTATCCTGCATATTAGGAACTTCAACATAGCTGATTGCTCCGCCGGGAGAAAGTGCCTGGAATTTCGATTCAAGAGCCAGCTTTTCAAATGCGTCGATCTCTTCCGTTACATGAACATGATATGAGTTTGTAATATAATTCTTATCTGTAACGCCTTTGATAATGCCAAAACGCTTTTGCAGGCATTTCGAGAATTTATATGTTGTACTTTCAAGAGGAGTTCCGTAAAGGCTGTAATCAATATTTTCTTCAGCCTTCCATTTAGCCGTATACTCGTTAAGCTTTTTCATAATTTCAAGTCCGAACGCTTCTCCTTCAGGCTCAGTCAGCTTTTTGCCTATCATACTGTAAACGCACTCCCAGAGTCCGGCATAGCCAAGAGAAAGTGTTGAATATCCGCCGTGAAGCAGTTTATCAATTTTTTCTCCCTTTTTCAAACGTGCCAACGCACCATACTGCCATAGGATAGGAGCAGCATCGGATTTTGTTCCGGTCAGACGCTCATGACGATACTGCAATGCAGTATGACAAAGCTCCATTCTTTCATCAAATATCTCCCAGAAACGCTTCATATCTTTTCTTGCGGAAAGTCCGATATCAACCAGGTTAACCGTTACAACACCCTGATTAAAACGTCCGTAATACTTAGGCTTTCCGTTCTCATCCACATACGGAGTCAAAAAGCTGCGGCAGCCCATACATGTATAGCAATGACCTTCTCCGTTTTTATCCACTTTATTCTGAAGCATGATCTTCTCTGAAATATAATCGGGTACAAGACGTTTAGCCGTACATTTTGCAGCCAGCTTTGTCAGATAAAAATACTCTGTTCCCTCTTTTACATTATCCTCTTCAAGAACATAAATAAGTTTTGGAAATGCGGGAGTTATCCAAGCACCGCTTTCATTTTTTACTCCCTGATATCTTTGCTTGAGCATCTCCTCAATAATCATTGCAAGGTCTTTCTTTTCCTGCTCATTTCTTGCCTCATTGAGATACATAAACACTGTAAGGAAAGGAGCTTGTCCGTTAGTTGTCATCAGTGTAATAACCTGATACTGAATAGTCTGTACTCCTCTTGAAACCTCTTTTCTCAAACGCTTTTCAACGATTGAATCAATAGTTTCCTCAGGAATATTTCCGTTGAGCTCTTCCATTTCTTCAACAAGCTCTCTTTTAATTTTCTCTCTGGAAATCTGAACAAAAGGAGCAAGATGAGTAAGGCTTATACTCTGTCCGCCATACTGATTTGAAGCAACCTGAGCAATAATCTGAGTAGCTATATTACACGCAGTAGAAAAACTATGGGGCTTTTCGATCATTGTTCCGCTGATAACGGTACCGTTTTGAAGCATATCCTCAAGGTTAACCAGGTCGCAGTTATGCATATGCTGAGCATAATAATCCGAATCATGGAAATGAATCAAGCCTTCTCTGTCGGCGTCAACAATTTCTTTCGGAAGAAGCAGACGTCTTGTCAGGTCCTTGCTTACTTCTCCTGCCATGTAATCACGCTGAACGCTGTTGACAATCGGGTCTTTATTGGAATTTTCCTGCATAACCTCTTCATTATTACATTCAATCAGCGACAAAATGCTGTCGTCGGTAGTGTTTGACTTTCTTACCAGCGAACGTACATATCTATAGCGAACATAGCCTTTTGCAATTTCAAAAGCACCGCAAGCCATAATCTGATTTTCTACCATATCCTGAATTTCTTCCACAGATACGGCACGATTCAATTTCTCACATTTATAGCTAATATATTCCGCCGCCTCAGTAATCTGCTCGTCGGTTAATTCCTTACGAATACCGGCATCATTCGCCTTTTGCATAGCAACAATTATTTTATTTATATCGAAATCTACTTCTGAACCATTTCTCTTAATTACTTTCACAAAAATTCCCCCTTATCAAAGTTCATGTATCATTATATAGGAATTTTTATATAAAATCTGTTGCATTTACCACAATAGTATGATATAATATACATAATATATGATTTTTTTGAAAAGGAGAACACAAGATATGGTATACCAATTAACGACACGTGACATTAATTCACTTATTAACCGATTAAATCCACGGATAAAAAGCTATGGTAAACGGGAAAATATCAAGACATCAAACAAGTATGAGGATAAGATTTGTCTTGTAACAGAAGGCATGGTTTATCTTTGCATTGAAAACGATGATTTTGAAAGAAGCATATTGAGGATTTTCAGAAAGGGCGACTTTTTTTCACACGCCATGATCCTGCCCGACGGACAAGGAGTAAGCTATTTTACTGCAAAGAAAACATCCTCCGTTGCATATTTTGACAAATACGAGCTTATAAATTATATGACAAGCGACAAGGAACATTTTGATATGCTTATGGGAATTGTTGCGTTACAGCTTGAACAGGAACCTTTTTCCCACAGTTTTATACTTCAGCAAAAAACCATCAGAAACAAACTTTTATATTATTTCAGAAATGAAAAAATGAGACAGCAAGCCAATCCCATTAAAATGTCCGTTACTTATTCCGATCTTGCGGAATATCTCGGCACAGACAGATCCGCAATGATGAAAGAGCTTTCCAAAATGAAGAAAGAAGGAATAATAGCCGAAGAAAAACACATGGTGGAAATCATGATTGATTAAGGCAGCACCGCACTTGAAAATCTGTCTTTAAAATGGTATACTAATAAAAGTATGACAACAGCTTAGTCTTTTAACAGAGATAATCATCTCCCTTTAAGATTAACGGGCTTACGTCCCGGCATTTATTGAATGTCAGGACAATGCCCCTTATTAAAAACCTTGTACAGAAAGGCATGACTTATATGAGTATATGGGACGTATTTAACCGAATCTCAACAGAAAAACACAACACCCAAAAAATAGAATATATTATAGCCGGTCTCGGCAATCCGGGAATACAATATGAAAATTCTCGTCACAATGCAGGTTTTATGGCAATTTCCGCAATGGAAAAGAAGTATAATTTTTCTGTTAAGACTCACAAATTCAAAGCCCTGACAGCAGACGCAACGATCGGCGGAAAACGCTGTCTTGTCATGAAGCCGGAAACTTACATGAATAACAGCGGCGAAGCCATAGAGCTTGCCATGAAATTCTATAAAATTCCCCTTGAAAATGTAATAGTAATATTTGACGACATATCCCTTGAACCGTCTCAGATGAGAATAAGACGTAAAGGTTCGGCAGGAGGACACAACGGTCTTAAAAGCATAATCGCCCTTTGTGACGGTGAGGATTTTCCGAGAATTAAAATCGGAGTAGGTAAAAAGCCCCGTCCTGACTATGATTTAGCCGACTGGGTGCTGGGTAAATTCTCAGATGAAGACCGAAAAAAAATCGATCTTGTATGCGAAAAATCCTGCGACGCAGTGGAGCTCATCGTACAAGGTAAAATTTCAGAAGCAATGAATAAATTTAATTAACACCGGTGATAAAAATGAATATTTTCAGTCAGATGTGCCGAAGTCTGCCCGTTTACAAGGATATTGTTTCGGCACTGAAAAACAACTGGCTTCCATGCTCTGTTACGGGCGTATCAGGCATTCACAAAGCTCAGCTTATCGGAGAACTTTCCTCCGATAAGCCTATTCTTGTTATATGCGATGAGGAAGCCTCGGCCATAAGGCTGATTAATGATATAAATGAAATGGCGGAAAGTGAAATCGCCTGTCTGTTTCCTGCCAGAGATTTTAATTTTGCCTATATGGAAGGTATCTCACGGGAATATGAGCATAAAAGAATCGAAACTCTGTCAAAAATCATTTCCAAGGAATGTAGAGTTTGCGTATGCTCTGCGGAAGCATGTCTTCAGGGAACTATATCTCCCGATGCTTTATCTGAACACTCCTTTATTATAAAATCAGGAGAAGAGCTTAATATTACACAGCTCTCACAAAAGCTTTTATCCTCAGGCTACACAAAAACCGACCAGGTGGAGGGTCAGGCACAGTTTGCCGCAAGAGGCTCTATAGTTGACATTTTCCCTGTTCAGGAAAAATCCCCTATAAGAATTGAGCTTTGGGGCGACGAGATAGATATGATTTCATATTTTGACGTTGAAAGCCAAAGACGCACAAGCCAGATAGACGAAATTAAAATATTTCCCGCTCTCGAAATAGTATTTCCGTCTGATGAAGACCTTTCAGACAGGCTCAACGAGCTTTCAAGATCTGTAAGAGGCAAAAGCACAGACAAAATAAGAAAGCACATTTCCCGTGACATAGAAATGACAGAATCGGGCATTACTCTCACCAATCTTGATAAATACTACAGCCTTGCCTATGATAAGGTATACACTATATTTGATTATTTCAATGATTCCATATGTGTTTTCAGCGAGTATCAAAACTGCTGTGAAAAAGCAAAAGCCGTATTATCTCAGCTTTCCGAAGACATAAAGCTGATGTACGAAGACGGGATTCTTTTTAAACGCCTTGAAAGCTTTTTTATTGACCTGCCTGAAATGACATCAAAAGCTCTTGAGCTTCCCTCGTTGTTCCTCGACACATTCATGCGGAGCAACAACGGCATCAAATTCAAAAAGCTGATAAACACCGACTGCCGTCAGACAGGGGTCTGGGGAGGAAACATTTCTCACCTTGTCGAGGAGCTTGAAGCTCTTTGCGACAGCGATTACTGCACTGTCGTTCTTGCCGGATCGGAAAAAACCGTACCGATTATTGTTTCGGATTTACGTGAAAAGGGTATTCCCGCACTTGAACTGAAAGACGATGCACAGGTTATTCCCGGGACGGTTTATGTCCGCACAGGAAGTCTTTCGGGAGGATTTGATTATCCCGACATAAAATGTGCTTCAATTACCCAGATGAAAGCAATGACGGCAAAAAAGAAAGCAAAGAAACGCAAAAAAGGCGAGGAAATCAAAAGCCTTTCCGACATTAATCCAGGCGATTTAGTGGTTCATTCAATGTACGGAATAGGAAGATTTGCAGGAATAAGAAACCTTGAAACCAACGGTGTTACAAAAGACTATATCACCATAAAGTATGCAGGCTCAGACGTGCTTTACGTTCCGGTTACTCAGCTTGATCTTGTTTCCAGATATATCGGTCCCCGTGATGATTCATCGGTAAAACTCAACAAGCTCAATTCCACCGAATGGCACAGAACCCGTTCCCGTGTAAAATCAGCAGTAAAAGACATGGCAGAGGAGCTTACAAAGCTTTATGCCCAGCGTCAGATGGCGAAAGGATTTGCTTTTTCTCCCGATAACGACTGGCAGAGTGATTTCGAGGAGCGTTTTGATTATCAGGAAACGGACGACCAGCTAAGATCCATAGCTGAAATCAAAGAAGATATGGAAAAGCCCGTACCTATGGACAGATTGCTTTGCGGAGATGTGGGCTTCGGAAAAACGGAAGTCGCCCTGCGTGCGGCTTTCAAATGTATGCTTGATTCCAAGCAAGTTGCCATTTTAGTACCTACTACTGTTTTAGCATGGCAGCATTACCAGACGGCAATAAAACGATTTGAGCATTTCCCCATCAAAGTTGAGCTTCTATCACGATTCCGCACGCCCAAAGAACAGCAGGAAATAATCAGAGAACTTAAACGTGGTACTGTAGATCTTGTCATCGGAACTCACAGGCTGGTACAAAAAGACGTAAAATTCAAAGACTTAGGTCTTGTGATAATTGACGAGGAACAGCGTTTCGGAGTAGCTCACAAGGAAAAATTCAAAGAAAACTTCAAGGGTGTAGATGTTCTTACTCTTTCGGCAACGCCGATTCCCCGAACACTTAACATGGCAATGAGCGGAATAAGAGATATGTCGGTTATCGAAGAACCGCCACAGGACAGACACCCTGTTCAGACTTGTGTCATTGAACATAGCGACGGCGTTATCGCACAGGCGATATATAAGGAGCTGCGACGTGGAG
This sequence comes from Oscillospiraceae bacterium, assembly GCA_051882055.1. Taxonomy (GTDB): domain Bacteria; phylum Bacillota; class Clostridia; order Oscillospirales; family Ruminococcaceae; genus FB2012. The sequence continues at coordinate 9,564 of JBJERB010000007.1, read as the reverse complement.
GACAGGTATATTACATTCACAACAGAATCGACACCATACAGAGAACAGCGGCAAGGCTTCATCAGCTTTTGCCGGAAGCACGAATAGGAATTGCCCACGGGCAGATTTCCGAAAACGAGCTTTCGGAAATCTGGAGACAGCTTATCGACCATGAAATTGACATTCTGGTATGCACCACACTGATCGAAACCGGCGTAGACGTACCCAATGTAAACACTCTCATAATAGAGGACGCCGACAAGCTGGGGCTTTCACAGCTTTACCAGTTAAGGGGCCGTGTGGGACGTTCAAACCGCCGTGCATTTGCATATTTCACATTCAGGCGTGGCAAGGTTTTAACCGAGATCGCTTCCAAAAGACTTAATGCAATCAAGGAATTTACCCAGTTCGGTTCCGGATTCAGAATCGCCTTACGTGACCTTGAAATAAGAGGAGCAGGCTCGATTTTAAGCGGAAAACAGCACGGACACATGGAAGCCGTAGGATACGATATGTATCTGCGGCTGCTCAACGAAGCTATTGCAGAACAAAAAGGTGAGGCACTTCCTCATTCTCCCGAAGACTGTCTTGTGGACATTTCCATCGACGCATTTATACCTGAAGATTACATTGAAAATCTTGCCCAGCGAATTGACGCATACAGAAAAATAGCCTCTATAGTTACCGAAGATGACAGCTCTGACATAATCGACGAGCTTATCGACCGATACGGAGATCCGCCTAAATCGGTAATGGGGCTTATAAACGTAGCTCTCACGAGAAACAGTGCGTCACGGCTGGGAATTACGGAAATCTCCCAACGTGGTCAGCGTGTCATATTCTATGTCAAACAGCCTGAAATCAGTGCTATTCAAGCACTTTCCGCAAAATACAGAAACAGGATCAAGTTCACAGATGATGACAAGCCCAATTTCAGCGTAGCTCTTGACAAAAAGCAAAAAGCCTCGGAGCTTATGACCGAGGTTATAAAGACAATGAGCAGTTAAAAAATCGCCGTTTCAGATTTGAAGCGGCGATTTTTGTTTACTTTTTAAATTCTGTTCCGAAATCTTATGTATACCGGAATAAAATCTTTACAATGCTTTTCTCATTGTTACATGAGGACAATGCTCGTCCATATGCAAATCCCCCAGATTTGCATATCCCAATTTCTCATAAAATCCTGACGCCTGAACCTGTGCCGACAGAGTAATTTCTTGTACGCCTTTCCTCTTTGCCAAATCTTCAAGAGCCTTCATTACTTTCTCTCCAAGGTGACAGCCTCTGAACCCGGGCAAAACAGCCACTCTGCCGATATGCCAGCCTTTTTCATCACAAAACAAACGCCCCGTAGCCCCAGGCTCATTATCTGAAAAAACTACAGCATGATATGCTATCCTGTCTGTTTCATCAAATTCATTTACAAAGCCCTGCTCTTCAATAAAAACCTTTCGGCGTATCACTTTTGCTTCCGGAAGAGCTTCAAGGGATTTTGCAATTTTTATTTCCAAATTCTCCACAGGCTAAATAACCTTTGAAAGAAATTCTTTAAGACGTGGATTTTTAGGCTTTCCGAATAGCTCCTCGGGAGGTGCCTGTTCTACGATCCTGCCGTCGTCCATAAACAACACTCTTGAAGCCACTTCTCTTGCAAATCCCATTTCGTGAGTAACCACAACCATGGTCATACCGTCGTCGGCAAGCTCCTTCATAAGGTTAAGAACCTCTCCGACCATTTCAGGGTCGAGAGCTGAAGTAGGTTCATCAAACAGAATAACATCGGGATTCATGGCAAGAGAACGTACAATAGCCACACGCTGTTTCTGACCGCCGGACAGTGACGAGGGATATACGTCAGCTTTATCCTCAAGCCCGATTCTTTTTAAAAGGGCTATAGCCTGCTCTTTGGCTTCTGATTTAATCTGCTTAACCGACTTGATTTCCTCATCAACTTTTTTGCCTAACAGTTTTGCTCTTTTAAGTTTACGTCTTTTTTTCTTTTCAACATAGATGGGAGCGAGCATAATATTCTGAATAACAGTTTTATTGTTAAACAGATTAAAATGCTGGAAAACCATACCCATTTTCTGGCGGTGGATATTGATATCAACACGCATATCTGCAATATCAACTCCGTTGAAAATGATGCTTCCTGAAGTTGGATCCTCCATACAGTTCAGACACCGCAGAAATGTTGATTTTCCGGAGCCGGAAGGGCCGATTACAACGACTTTTTCACCTTTTTCTATATTGATATTAATATCCTTTAAAACATGGAGAGAGCCAAAGCTTTTATTAAGATTAACTACTTCTATCACTTTTTCTCAAGCTCCTTTCCATCAATTTTATAAGCAGTGTAATAAACAGAACCAAAACAATATAAATCAATGCCATAACCAGATAAGGCACCATAAATTCATAGCTGCTGCTTCCGATATTATTAAATGCCACATACAAATCTGTTGCACCTATAAAACTTACAACAGATGTTTCCTTGATAAGAGTTATGAACTCATTACCCATTGTGGGCAAAATATTCTTTACTGCCTGAGGGATTATAATTCTCAGCATAGTAGTTGAATAGCTGAGACCAACTGAACGTCCGCCCTCCATCTGACCAATGTCTACGGATAAAATACCGCCTCGCATAATTTCAGATATGTAAGCACCGCTGTTTAATCCGAAAACCCAAGTTGCAACCGTAACCGACGGAAGCTTCAGTCCCACAATCGGCATTATAACATAATAAAATAAAAGCAGCTGGACAACCATTGGCGTACCACGGAAAAATCCCACATAAACACTGCATATGCCGTTAAGCACCTTGGGAAGGGTTTTATATTTAGGCAAAACTCTTACGGTAGCAATCAGCGTACCCACTAAAATACCGATAACCAAGCCCAACACAGCAATCATAACGGTATTTTGCAGTCCTTCAATAACGGTCTTATATCCGTTGCCGTCAATAAAGGCACTTAAAAAAGTATCTATTTTTTTATCGAAATTTCCCATAAAATCTATCCTTTAAATAAGGGCAAAGCCCGTCATTCAACCTCGACTGAGGGCTTTAGCCCTTAGGGTTTCAGTTGGGAATTTACCCCAGCTGAAAGTCTATAATGTCCGCCTGCCTACAACACCGGCTAAAACCGACGTGGGCGGTGGACATCAGTCGCAGGTTATAACCACGACTTATGTCCCATGTCATATAAAACACGGAACATAAGCCGTAATATTAATTATTCAATTTTTATGAAAGCTCATTAATAGCCGCAGAGATGCAGGTTGCAGGAGCAGAATCGATTATAACATAATCAATATTTCCGTTTACCATATCCTGAACTGCAAGCGAACCGTTTTTATAGCCTGTGCAGGTTGTTTTAAATCCGTCAAACTCCCATTCCTTATCGCCCTGAACATATTTCTGTCCGGTGGTACCGTTCTGAACGCCGATCTTTGTGCTTGAATCCTTTTCGTTCAAAATCTTCTCAACATCTTCGACAGTTTTACATTCATCAAATGTAGTATCATCGCCCTTGACAACAAGTCTCTGTGAAGCTTTATAATATGAATCAGAGAAGTTTACATATTCTTTTCTGTCTTCTCTGACTGTAAGTCCTGCCATTGCGATATCGCATTTATGCTGACCTACAGAAAGACAAACTGCGTCAAAGTCCATATTCTGAATAACAAGCTCTTTGCCCAGCTTTTCAGCCAGCATTGAAGCAATTTCCATATCAACGCCTAAATATTTATCTCCGTCTTTATATTCAAACGGTTCAAATGCAGCGTTTGTAGCAACAACCAGCTGATCTTTGCTGTCGTCAAGCTTAGCAGATTCAACAGGTGTTGGTGTGCCGTCTGCAAAATACTTATTACAAATCTCATCAAATTTACCGTTTTCCATAATTTCAGCAATAAATGCATTTACGCTTTCGAGAAGTTCAGGCTGATCCTTATCAACTCCGAATGCATACTCTTCATCGGTCAAATCAATATCGATAACCTTAGTTGCAGGAGTTTTTGAAGCGTCATCCTTTTTATCATCTTCCTTTGAATCGCTGCCGCAGGAAGCAAGCATTGTTACTCCCATTACGCCTGCTAAAAATGCAGCCAACATTTTCTTCATAACAATCAATCCTTTCAAATAGTTATTAACACACAATTAATAATAACATATTATAATGCTTTTTTAATGTATTTTCAACTATTTTGCCCATATATTTAATGTCCATTTTGTAAATTATACATTTCTAAACTGAATATACTGTATATTCGGTATTTTATACACAAAACGGAGCTGTAAAAAGCCCCGTTTTTTCATATATTATGACCTGATTTGACCGTTTCCGTTTATGA
>JBJERB010000007.1:0-5129 GCA_051882055.1 Oscillospiraceae bacterium | reverse complement strand
AAAAAGCCCCGTTTTTTCATATATTATGACCTGATTTGACCGTTTCCGTTTATGAGATACTTCGTTGTAGTAAGCTCTTTTAGTCCCATAGGTCCTCTTGCATGAAGTTTTTGTGTTGAAATACCGATTTCTGCACCCAAGCCAAATTCTTCGCCGTCGGTAAAACGTGTGGAACAGTTAACATATACAGCCGCAGAATCAACTCTTTTCTGGAATTCCTCTGCCGAAAACAGGCTTTCCGTAACTATACACTCCGAATGACCGGTAGAATATTTCTGAATATGCTCTATAGCTTCCCCGAGACTGTCCACAACCTTGATTGAAATAATATAATCAAGGAATTCCGTTGCATAATCCTCCTCGTCAGCCGGAACAACGCAATCACCCAGAATCATTCTTGTAAGATGACAGCCACGAATTTCAACATTGTGTTCGTCAAGCTTCTTTTTAAGCATAGGCAGAAAATCATCGGCGACGTCTCTATGAACCAGACAGCTCTCCACTGCATTGCACACCGAAGGTCTTTGTGTTTTTCCGTTATCCACAATATCAACCGCCATTTTCAGATCCGCAGTTGAATCCACATAAACATGACAATTTCCCGTTCCCGTTTCAATAACAGGAACCGTAGCAGACTGCACCACCGCTTTTATAAGCTGCGCTCCGCCTCTTGGAATAAGCACATCTATATATCCGTTAGCCTGCATCATATCTATAGCTATTCCTCTGTCGGTATCTTCCACAAGCTGAATAATGTCAGGAGAAAATCCCGCAGTCTCTGCTGCCTGACGCATAAGGTCAGCAAGAATTTTATTTGTATTAAACGCTTCTTTTCCTCCACGGAGAATAACGGTATTTCCGCTTTTAAGACACAAAGCCGCAGCGTCAACGGTAACGTTGGGACGAGCTTCGTATATAATTCCGATAACGCCCATAGGAACCCGAACCTTGGTTATTCTCATACCGTTAGGGCGGATTGAACCGCTTTCAATCTGTCCCACAGGATCGTCCAGTGCCGTAAGCTTTTCGCAGGCATTGGCAATACCCTCTATTCTCTTTTCATTCAAAGCCAGTCTGTCTAAAAGGGACTGCTTCATATTTCTTCGCTTAGCATTTTCAAGATCGATTTGATTCTGCTCAAGGATTTTTGGCATACATCTTCTTAAAATATGGGCAATTTCAAGCAATGCGTCGTTTTTCTGTGCCGATGAAGCATTGGCAAGATCTGTTTTACAAGCCTTTGCATTTGTAGCAAGCCGTTCAATATAATTCATATCATTTCTCCCCTTTCGCTTTAAACAAAGTTCCAAGATTTCCGTTCTCAAACAGGTAATACAAATTATCGGGATTTTTACCGTTTACAATAATCATATCAATACCGTTTTTTGTAGCAATTTCGGCGGCATTGATTTTTGTGATCATTCCTCCCGTACCAAGCTTTGTGCCTGCTCCGCCCGCAAGCTCTCTTATCTCGTCGGTTATCTCCTCCACAACGGGGATAAGCTTTGCTTCGGGATTTTTTCTCGGGTCGCTGTCGTAAAGACCGTCGATATCGGACATTATAATAAGCAGGTCTGCGTGAGCGATAGAAGCCACAGTCGCCGCAAGAGAATCGTTTTCTCCCACTTCAAGCTCCAGCTCGTCGATAGCCACCGTATCATTTTCATTTACAATAGGAATAACGCCATGCTCTATAATTTTTTCAAGAGCGTTCTGCACGTTCTGACGTCTGTCTTCAAGTAGAATATATTTTGTCAGGAGCAACTGTGCCACATTTATGCTGTAATCGGCAAAAAGGTTATCATATAAGTACATAAGCTCGCACTGTCCAACAGCCGCACAAGCCTGCTTAGAGGGAGTATCCTTAGGTTTTTCCATAAGTCCTAACTTCGCCATTCCCAGACCGATTGCTCCGCTGGACACAATAATCAGCTCATGACCTGCATTCTGCAAATCAGCAAGATTTTTCACAAGCTGTTCCACCCGTCTGATATTCAGCCTGCCTGTCCTATGAGTCAGTGTGGAAGTACCCAATTTTACAACTACTCTTTTTTTAGATTTCAAATCACGCATTAATATTCCCCTATCCTGTTAAAATGCTATTAATCAAATATTATTAGATTTCATTGTGAAGAAATAAACACTTATAAACAAACATTTTATATCCACATTCAATCAATTAATTTAATATCAATTTACCACATTTATGGGCTTTCCGTCAAGCCAGCATTTTATATTCTCTGCTACTCTTTCAATTAATCTTTCTCTTGTTTCCCTCGGTGCCCAAGCGATATGAGGCGTTATGGTACAGTTCTTTGCTTTTCTTAAAGGACAATCCTCTCTCATTGGCTCATAGGTCAAAGCGTCTATACAGGCACCTGCAATAACGTCATTATTAAGTGCTTCTGTCAAAGCATATTCGTCAACAAGTCCGCCTCTTGCCGTATTTACAAGCAATGCGGTTTTTTTCATCATATTCAGACGTTGGGCATTGATCATTTTCTCGTTATCTTTAGTAAGCGGGCAATGCAAAGATACCACATCTGAGCATATGAGCAGTTGTTCAAGTGAGCATACATTTATATCATCTGTGACTTTTTCGGGCGAACGGGTATATGTACATACATTCATATCAAAGGCTTTGGCTATCTGTGCAACCTTTTTCCCGATATCTCCATAGCCTACAATTCCTATAGTTTTACCCGCAAGTTCAAAGGTAGGTATCCCAAAATAAGAAAACAGCTTATAATTGACCCAATCTCCGTTATCAACGGTTTTTGCATACTGTGCAACCTTATTATAATGATCAAGTATAAAAGCAAAAGTATGCTGTGCAACAGAATTAGTTGAATACGCCGGAACATTGCACACGACTGCTCCATGACGTGAAGCAGACTCAAGGTCAACATTATTATACCCCGTTGCAAAAAGTCCCACGTATTTCAGATTGGGGCATTTATCAAACACCTCTTCGGTAATCAGGCATTTATTGCAAATAACCGCATCCCCATCGCCGATATGCTCAGCCACCAAATCATTTGGAGTATAGCCAAAGACCCGAGACTCACCCAAGCAAGTGATACAATCAAGGGACACATCGTTTCGGGTAACCGTTTCGGAATCGAGAATAACAATTTTCATTATTCATCCACGTCCTCAAAGGCGTTATCCACTATTTTTTTATCATTTTCCGCCTCTGCGGTTTCTGCCGCTTTTTTACTTTCAAGTTCCTTTTTCTTTTGAGCTTCAAGGCGAGCATTTTCAGCTTTAACTTTTTTATTATATCTATGGGAAGCGATCACCGCAGCTACAATCAGCACCACTTCAGCTATCAAAAGACCGATAATCACAGGCTTTGACGTCCAATACTGAGTAACAAAAGTAAGATCGATCGCAGCCATAATCAGCAAATAATAAACTGAACGTTTTCTATAAAACTGCACCAGATAAAGCAATGTAGCAATAAGGCAGAAAGCAAAATGAATCTTATACGGCAGAGGTGTATAAACATTCTGCATACTGCCCGCAGTATTATTAACTAACAATTCCAACATAGAAATTCTCCTTTATTTACAATTTATTCCCACTCCTAAGTACAAAACAGACTTTAACTGATTTTGCTTAGGAATTATGACTTGATATGTCTCAATTTGGTACAGATTATCTCAATTCTATGAGGTATTTCTGCTTTTGCTATCAAATAGCTATCACTTGGATGCTATCACATCTAAATCAATCAAAAGTTATCTTTTGCCATTTGAAAATGGCTGCGTGCAGCTTCCGAAAAAAAATAGAATAATACAGCAAGTGAATGAGTTATGAATATTGTTTAATATCATATGCACACAGTATTTTTCTATACTCTGTAGCTCGCTTATTAGAAAAACTTTGTAAATAATCTTTAACACTTGTCAAATCCATACTACCATTCATAATAGCACAAATAATAGCAAGTGTTTTGTTGGTTTGGGAAATTGCATTGTCATCTAGAACTTCCTGCGGGTTATTGTATTTTTTCTGACAACTCTGTGGAGCATTCTTTACTAAAGTGTTTATTTTTTCATTTTGCTGTTTCATTAAAATTTGCAAATTAGCGATGTCCTGACAGATTTTTGAAAACCCAAACACTGGAAAATACTGGGAAGTTTGAATCTTTTGTTTATTGATTAAAATCAATAACTGAGCATTCGATTCTTCTATAATCTGAAAATAATTAGCCATCATTTCAGAAATTGTCTGAAACTCGTATTTAATAGTATTTTTCGAGCCAACTACCAATACCTTATCAGAATTTTTTAATTTGTCTAAATCTTCAGTAATAGACACCTTAATATTACCACCAGCATAAATTTCACGCACAACATTTTGAACTTTCCTAATATCCATAGCCGAAACAGGTAAAACAAGGTTTGATATTGATTGATACAATGCAATAAAATTATCTGTTTTAAGTTTGTTGATTCTAATCGTCGGGAATCCTTCAATATCAATATCGTGTTCTACAACTTCCGTGTTATCGGAATTTTTTTCATATTCCACTAAAAGGAAATTATCTCTTATTCGTTTAGATTCCTCTGAACTATAGTCAACATACGAAAAGATTGTCTTCAAAATATCCTTGATATTTTTATCGCCGATATTATATCCTATGAAAATTATAGGGTTATGAATGAATAACGATAACAACTGTGCACGTATCAGTTCATACTTTTCATTAAATTCGCAATAATCTTTTTCTGTAATAATTATTTTATCTGGAGCCGAAATACAACCGTGAATTTTATATACCGAGCCATAAGGATTACTAAGTAAAATATCATTTCCAATCAAAGGGTTAAATGAAAACATTTCCTCTATCATTTTATCATAGTTCGTTGTAATAATAGATCCAATATTTTTTCTTGCCTTTTTTAATTCAGCTATTTCTTCAAGCATGCTATTTTTCAATGAAGTATTCTTCAACAAATCTGCTATATATAATTTAAAACGGCTTATATTAATACCTTTTTTCATATTTTCATAAAATATGTCATTTATATATTTAAACCTGCCGTTTCGATCATCTTGAAGATATTTATTGAAATCCTGTTCTAAACGAGTGGCTACTTTTTCGTAATCACAACCATAAG
>JBJERB010000006.1:0-4581 GCA_051882055.1 Oscillospiraceae bacterium | reverse complement strand
AAAAAATAGTACCGTAATCTCTATAATTACGATACTATATTTATTGTGCAAAGTACAATGATGTATTTCACTGGTTTATTGCAAATCTACTCCGGGAATTTCTCTGTTATTCCAATTTAACACTGCTTTATCTCATCAAAAGTTATTTGCCCCTCAAGAGGAGCATTTTTCTTTTCTTGTAAAATATCTGATGTAATCATCCTGATAGTTCGTTCAGACAAGTTATATTTTATTGCTAAAAACTTGTAGTTATATCCGTTAAAATCCGCTCTGATCTTTTCATCTCTGGAAGATCGTAGCACCGATTCAAGCTTTGGTATGTATAAAGACTGACCGCTATACCGGGTGACTATCTTTTCATATGCGTCCATACCGATGCAATCACAAAGTTCCTGCTGATCAACAGATAGATCCTCATATATAATATCAAGTTCCGGCAACCTTATCACCCTGCCTTTTAGCTCTGCGTTCTGCAGTATTGACATAACGCTTCAGGTTTTCAATCAGCTTTGCACATTGATTTTGGGTAATCCAGCGAAACGGTTCTTTTTTACTTGCTGTAACACCAAGTATTTTACCTATAGCACCAATTAATCTGTCACCAACGTCAGCAGATTGTGGGATGGTATCAAGCTCCTTTAGCCTGTAGCAAAACCTCCAGCACAAGGCTTGCTGCTCTTTGGTAGCCATTCCGTTATTGCCAAATTCTTTGGATTTTATTTTGTGATTAGGATGATGAGAATTGGAATATCGCATACGACTAATCAGTTCGCCCTCGACTCTGCGGAAGTCTGCATCGTCAAGATCTTTTATCGAGTCTTTGCCTGTGCAAGCAAAAACAAGCTCATGCAGCATATCGTCACGATTTTTCCCAACTATTCCAAGTCCTGCACCTAAGCCGTATATTCGTTTGATCTGTTCTTTCGTTGCCATATTCCGTCCTCCAGTCTCCTTATTTTGCAGCCGTAAATGTGATTTTCGGTATCTGCTCCACAGTTACGGCACTATCAATAGTATCAACTGCACTTTCAATGATTTCATCGTCAAAATCTTTATTATTGAGTAAAAGCAAATGTTTAAAGTTCTGCCAAGCAACTGCTTCCGCTACGAGGTAAGCATTTTCTTTTGCTTCCGTTTCTCCGATCCCTGCAAATTTCATAAGATTTTTTACATCAGTATTATAATTTGCACCTTTGAGCTTTTTCTTTAGTGCGTTAAAGCTCCTATCGTCAAGATTTAAGCCGGTTAGGATATCATCTATGCTGCTATTTTTTATGTAATCTCTATTATAAATAGCTGCCAACAATCTTTTTGCCGGAGCAGACAACTTATATGTAACCTCTTCTTTAACCACATCAGAGTATGCTTTGCCAAATATCACCTTAAGCATTGATGGATAAATGACCTTAACATTGTCAGTATTAGTCGCTGTAATAACGTTTCCATTGTTGTCATAATAAGATATCGTTTTAAACTTTGTATCTTTTAAATCGGTTTCAGCTGCTTTCAAAATGTCTGCTTCTATAACATCCATTTCAGCCTTAAGCTCTTCCTGCTCAGCTTTTATTTCAGCATAACGCTGTACCTTATCAGCAAGATTCATTGATTTGTTTTACCTCCTCTGCGATTTTTTTGGCACATTCAGAGCATATTTCGTTTCCTCTGAATTTCAGTACTTTTTCTATGCTGCCACAATAACAGCATGTCGGAACATGTTTTCTAATCATAATGCCATCATCAATTTCTATTAAATCCACTGCCATTCCGCCTGTAAATCCTGCCGATAACCGCATGTCTTTCGGAATTGTAACAGCGGATTTTGATGATAATTTTTTGTGTTTAATGTTCATAACTATACCTCCTTATTTTGTTTCCTGCACTCTGCATTTCTCATGCGGACTTGTGACCGCCAAAGGTAGCATTACAGTCGGGGATTAACTCCCCGGAATTTTAATGTATTGACCGCACTTTTTATGATCGTTTAGGCAGCGATTTTTACATTTGTTTCTGATTTTGCAAAAATTACAACACTGATTTCTATGTAATCTATCGCAGTTAAATATCCAGCACTTATGTTCTTTAATCATTCTTTATCCCTCTTTTTTTAGTACCCTGACATTATCGGTGTTTCGGTGTATAACGTGGAGCTCTTTATCTGTATTTCTAATTACCAGCCAATTATCAGGATTAAGATGATAGTATCTTAAAAGAACTTTCTGCTGCCTTGTTGGATTTTTACCGTGTTTCATATTATCCTCCTACTTATATGAATTAAGTTTAGCTACAAATTCAATTATTTCCAAGATAATAGAGATGGGGAAAAATATACCTTTAACTATTATTTTCATATATTTTACATAATAGGTAGTTGTAATTAACCTCCTATTTAACTTACAAACATATTTATATGAATTATAATAACTCAAGCAAAAATATATGAACGCTAAAATCAAGTATATTATTATGAATATTTTCATTAGTTATTCTCCTTTTGTAATTTTACTTCTTATTTCATCACATGCCTGTATATATCCCTGAAATTGCCCTATACTTTTTCCTGCGTTATAACTCAGAAAAAAACCGAATACAGCCCATGCAATAAGGAAAATAATAATAACTAAAGTGAAAATTGCCATGTTTAAACCTCCATGTCCATGAATTTAGCCATTGCTGTTAAACCTTTTAGAGTTATATTATCGTTGTCAGCAGCATTGGAATAAAGGTTAACAGTTCCTCTGATAGCTTGCTGACTATGAGCTATTTTCAGCATAAATTCCAGCTCCGGTTCTTTACCTATTAAAGCAGGAAATAGCAGTTCCATATCACGCTTAGTTATCTGTTGAACCGAGTAAACCTTAGTCTGCTTTGTTCTGTTTCGGATTTGTGCAAATTCAGCCTTCTGACGTCCTCCAAGCCTTGTCACCGTTTCCTGATTCCCCACAAAACATATACCTAATGTCTGACCTTTACCGTCAAAATAATCTGCAAAGCTCCTTAGTGTTTCTATTGTTTTAATGCCAAGATGCTGAGCTTCGTCAATTATAATCACCATTCCATCGCTAAGTTTGGACGCAATAGCGAGCCACATTTCGTCAAGTGATGTAGCAGAAATGTTAAGGTTATTGCTAAGTAGCTTCATGACAGCTTTTGACGACTTGATACAGGGATTGACTGATATATATATGCAGTTATTCTGATGTTCTTTGGCATACTGCTTAGCGGCTTGAGTCTTTCCGATACCTGCGTCTCCGCACGCTATTGCTAATCCACCCTTAAGATGGCAATTTTTAATGATATTGTAAACGTTATTAGATATAGATGTTTTAACGTATTCACTCTGTTTGTATGTATCGGCAGCCTCTTCTTTGGTTTCAAAGTAGTCAATAAATCTGTTAAGTTGATTTTCGACATTGCCTTTATATTTCCCTGATTTAATCGCAGATATAGTACCGGAGGAAACTCCTGTACGTTCTCCTGCTTTGTTTTGAGATCCGAGATTTTCCGATAACATGGCAAACTGATCTAAAGCCCACTGCTGTTTTTCAGTAAAATTAAACATCAAATCACTCCTTTTTTCTATTTTCAGCATTTCTGTTCATTTTTGTTAAATCAATCAATACTTCATCACTACCTACTGCTGCCTTAAGCTCATTTTCAGGTTCGTGATCAGCCCGTACAGCTATTATATTTGACGGCATAACAATCTTAAATTTCTCTTTACCATGAGCAGACTTGATAGCAGATGCCGACAGCAAGTCAATTTTTCTGCTGTTTGACATACCTTCGGTAATTGCCTTGGCTTCAGCCTTAATAAATTTCTGCGTTCTACGTTGTATTTCCATAGCATCGGATATCTCTTCAGTATCCTCTGTAATATAGTCAACCAGCAGTTTGTCTGCACATTCCCATGTCCATAGATAACGATCTTCTCTGTCATATACTCTGACTGTTCTAAGATCTGCTGGATCATACCTTACATATACCTCTTCGCCTAAATGCTTGTATGTTATCTCAGGATTATTAAACCACAGCTTTTCTCCAACAATATCCACAAATACGCCGTTTCGCTTAACCTTTTGTATTCTTGTGGATCGTGCGAGCATCAAATTCAATTCAGATTCTGATGCTTTTCTTACTCCCACGTGCTTTATATCCTGATTCCATACTTCTATACGGCTCATTCCTATAAATTTAGCCTCAGATCCACCATAATTCTGCACGTTAAAGTCATAATCAATCCATTCATTGATAAACTCTCTGACTTCAAAGTCGCATGGCAATTTACCCTCTTTGATTCTGCGTTTAAGGCTCTCAGGACGCTGCATTATTGTTCCGCCGCAATAGCCTTCGAACATCCTTGAAAACTGTAATGTCAAAGTGCTAAAAGTACGCTCAATAGGTTTAGCCTTTGCATTTCTTACAATAGCGTTATGCATTTGAATTCCTAAACGCTGTAAAATCGTTGGTGGTTCAATGTCTTCATTATCGTTTTTTCTTCTTCTGTGACCTCTTCCACCAACATCGTGTGTTAAAAATTCTCGACCGTTATCAAAATATACTGCCTTTGGTATTCCAAACCGT
>JBJERB010000005.1:11568-27553 GCA_051882055.1 Oscillospiraceae bacterium | reverse complement strand
AAATATTCAAGGTGGATCAAATGGAAATAAAGGAAAATCTCATAGGCTCTTATGATGTCATAGTCGTGGGAGCCGGTCATGCAGGCTGTGAAGCGGCATTGTCCGCCGCAAGACTCGGCATGAAAACGGCTATATTTACTCTTACTCTGGACGGCATTGCAAATATGCCCTGTAATCCTTCAATCGGCGGTACTGCAAAAGGACATCTTGTCCGTGAGATAGACGCTTTGGGGGGAGAAATGGGTAGGGCGGCAGACGCAACTTTTTTGCAAAGCCGTATTCTCAATAGAGGAAAAGGTCCTGCAGTCCATAGCCTCAGGGTTCAGTCGGATAGGGTCAAATATCATATTTATATGAAACAAATGCTGGAGCATACGGAAAACCTGTATGTAAAGCAGGACGAAATATGTGAAATTCTTGTGGAGAATAATCAGGTTTCGGGAGTTGTGACCCGGCTTGGCAATAGATATAACGCTAAAGCCGTTGTTGTTGCAGGAGGAACATATCTTAACGGTACCATCCATGTTGGTGACTGCTCTTATTCGGGAGGCCCCGATAATGTTATGCCTGCCACCCGTTTGTCTGATTCTCTTAAAGACATAGGCGTTTCACTGAGAAGATTTAAAACGGGAACTCCTGCAAGAGTGCATAAACGTTCAATTAATTTTGATGCGTTGGAGAAACAGGAGGGCGACGAAATAATAACTCCTTTTGCTTTTGATAATAACGCCGAACTGAAAAATAGAGTGTGCTGCTATATTGCATATACTAACGAAGAAACTCATAAGGTGATCAGGGATAATATCCACCGTTCGCCTATGTATTCAGGTAGAATTGAGGGCGTCGGACCTCGCTATTGTCCGTCAATCGAAGATAAGATCATGAGATTTCCCGATAAAACAAGACATCAGCTTTTTATCGAACCAATGGGACTTGATACCGATGAGTATTATTTGCAGGGAATGTCTTCCTCTCTGCCTGAAGATGTCCAGATAAAGTTTTTGCATACAATTAAAGGTCTGGAAAATGTGGAGATTATGCGAAACGCTTATGCCATCGAGTACGATTGCTGTGATCCCACTCAGCTTTTGCCAACCCTTGAATTTAAGAAAATAAAGGGGCTTTACGGAGCAGGACAGTTTAACGGTACTTCCGGCTATGAGGAAGCTGCGGCTCAGGGACTTGTTGCAGGTGTAAATGCAGCCCTGAAAATTCAGGGGAAAGAACCCATGATTCTCGATAGAGCCTCGTCTTATATAGGCACTCTTGTGGACGATTTGGTGACTAAAGGCTGCCTTGACCCCTATAGAATGTTAACTTCAAGAAGTGAGTATAGATTGCTTTTGAGACAGGATAATGCGGATTTAAGACTTACTCCGATAGGCTATGAGGTGGGTCTGATTTCAAAAGAACGCTATGATTTGTTGCAGAATAAGATAAAACTTGTGGAACAGGAAATTGATAGAGTCCGTCATGTGAATTTAGGTCCCTCGAAGGAGCTTAACGATTATCTTGAACAGCAGGGTACAGAACCGATTTCATCGGGAATTAAGCTTGCACAGCTTGTGAGACGTCCCCAGCTTTCATATGAAGGCCTGAAATTTGTTGATCCAAATCGTCCCGAATTGCCCGAACAGGTAAAGGAACAGGTTGAATTGCAGATTAAATATGAGGGATATATTAAAATTCAGCTGGAACAGGTTGAATCCATGCGAAAGCTGGAGAAAAAAGCTCTCAGTCCGGAGCTGGATTACTCAAAAATAAAGGGACTCAGGCTTGAAGCCGTGGAAAAGCTCAATAAAATTAAACCCTTAAGCGTGGGTCAGGCAAGCCGTATTTCAGGGGTTAATCCTGCGGATATTAATGTTTTGCAAATATATCTGGCACAGCAAAATTCATAATTGGCTGACCTGCCTGCGACGCTGTGTACTTTCTTGAAATATATTCTTCTTTTCTTTGCTGTCGGCGGATAAAAGTAATATCGCCGTTAGATTGGGTAAAGCCATAAGTCCGTTGAAGATGTCCGATATTCCCCATACTATGGATAGAGAGGATATTGACCCGATGAAAACGCAAAGTGTAAATAGAGCTTTGTATACCCATGCACTGTGGGGGAAAATATATATCCAGGCACTTTGACCTATAAAAAACCAGCCTGCTATGGTGGCAAAAGCGAATAAAACTATGGAAATCGCCATAAATGTACCGCCGAAGCTTCCCAATCCGGCACTGAAAGCGGAACATATAACGTCGGCTCCGCCGTACCCGATTTCAACTCCGCTTACAAGAATAACAAGGGCTGTAAGAGTGCATATTACCATGGTGTCAATAAAGACTTCTATCATGCCCCAGCTTCCTTGAACCTTTGGGTCTTTGATTTCACATGAGCTGTGTACTGCGACGGTGGAACCAAGCCCCGCTTCGTTGGAAAATGCTCCTCTGCGAAGTCCCGTGATGCATGCTTGCTTGACTGTATAGCCGGCGGCACCTCCTGCGGCGGATTTGAGGGCAAAAGCGGAACTGAAAATTTCATTGAACGCCCACCCGATCTGTGAACGGTTTTTTATAATTACAATAAACGAGCCTGTTATGTAAAACAGAGCCATAATGGGAACTAACTTTTCGGTGCAGCCGGTAAGCCTGTTTTTTCCGAAAATAATAAATGTTGTGATTGCCGTAAGAATAATTCCGCTGATTATGGGAGAAATACTGAATTCTTTTTGACATGCTGAGGAAATTGAATTGCTTTGAGTCATGTTTCCCATTCCTAAAGAAGCAAAGGTACAGAATAATGCAAAAAGCAACGCCAACCATTTGGAATCAAGACCCTTTTCCATGTAAGCCATTGCACCTTTGATTCCCGTTTTTTTGCAGTATTTTACACCCAGAATGTTTTCTGTGTAGGATAACGCCATTCCGAAAAATGCGGAAATCCACATCCAGAAAATTGCACCTGCACCGCCAATGGCGATTGCAGTTCCCACACCGGCAATGCTTCCCGTTCCTACCGTGGCGGCAAGAGCTGTGGAAAAGCCCTGGAGCTGAGTTATGCCACGGGATCTGGAAAAGGATTTGTTTTTCTTTGAGAAAAGAGAATTAAATGCGGTTTTGAACATTTTTATAAAATGGATTTGGGGGAAACCCGTTTTAAAAGTGAGATAAATGCCTCCGCCGATCATAAGTATTAATACGGGGTAGCCCCAGATCGCCTGAGAAATAGTTTCAATAATCAGCTCTGCTTTTTCCATTGAGAATCCTCCCCACCTTGTCTGTATTATGTTATGAGATTAAAAGATAGTTTATGACACGGCAATGAAAGCCGATAAAAACTTGATATATAGGAGAGAAAATCGGTATGTATACATGTAAGCCGGCAAAGAGATCTATAATATTTATGTCTGTAGTTTTAATAGGCGTTACAGTTGCTTTATCTTACCTTGTAATTTATTTTAAGGAGTTTCTGGGTAAGGCGTCCGGAATAATTACATTAGTGCTTTGGATAATAACCGCAGTTATTATTGTAATTCTTCTGCCTGTTTATTATAAAAGTACAAGGATCACTATTACTGATACCGAAATAACAAAATATACATTTTTTATTACTTATAAATATCAGTATATGTCAATGGATTCCGTAACATCGGTTACAACTCTTATAACTCCCCTTAGCGGACTGACAGGACTTAACCTGATTATAGTCAATGCCTTGGGAGCAAGAATGTTTCTTTTTTTCATTAATAAAAAGGATTGTATAAAAGTTACAGACTTCTTTAATGACATCATCAGCGGAAGAAAAAATCCATAATTGGGTTATTCAATAAGGTGTTCGCCCGTCATGGAGCGGGGGCGACATCGGTCATAAGTTATATCCATGAAAGGAGTGAATAAGCATGATTACACCGGAGGCCGCAAGGGTAACTCTGCATGAAAAGCATCAATGGCTTAAAAACTTCTTTCGGCATAGACAGCATCCGATTAAAATTATAAATTATACGTCTAAAAACCTCTGGCTGCTGCTTATTCCTCTGGCTAAGTATCTTATTGCCACAAGATTTGATTTCCAGAGCTGGATTAAAACTAATTGGCTGGATATTCTGGCTATCATGGGTATTTTCGTTTTTGCCCTGCTTAGATGGGCTTTCGTGTATTTTGAACCGGAAGAGGACGGCTTGGTAGCACATTCCGGTCTCTTCGGTATGTTTACCACCAAGGTCTATTATAATGAGATAACCACATTTTCATGTTGCCAGAGCTATATTCAGAGGGCGGTAAACGCTTGTACAATGTATATTGAAACCAATGCAAAAGCCGTTTCCGATACCGATGTAAAGCTGGTGCTGAGCGAAAAAAATGTAAATGAAATTTTTGAAGCGGTTACCGCTCAGTGTAAGAATAAACCTAAAATGACCGTGAAACCTAAAAATAAATATCTTCTTGCTTTTTCTGTGCTTTTCTCCTCCACTCTTACAGGAGTGATTATATTCGCTTCCTTCATGTTTGAGATTTATCAGCTGGTGGGAAAAGAACTTGAAAGAGAACTTATTCAAAGGGTGAACGGTGAAATAACACGGGTTAATACTGAGCTTTTCAGATTTACAAGCCATATTCCGAAGATAATTCAGATAATAGTTTTTGTAACATTAGGCGGTTGGTTCGTTTCTTTTGTTGCTAATCTTATGCGTCATTGGAGCTTTAAAGCAACACGGTGCGGCTCGCAGATTATTGTAGAAAGCGGAATAATAACTAAAAGAAAGCATGTTATAAACCGCAGTAAAATAAATTTTCTTGATTATGAAAAATCATTGTTGATGAAACTGTTTAAAATCTGTTCGGTAACGGTTTTTTGTACCGGGTATGGAGTCAGACATAGGGAAATATCTGCTTTGATCCCGATAACCACATCAAAGGAAGTAAGAAAATCATTAAAAATCCTTGTCCCCGACGTGCCTCATTCGGAGATTGAAATAAAAACAGGTGTAAGGGATATACCGAGATTTCTTTATTTGCCTGTAGCACTTAGCTTTATCCCCCCTGCAGCAGGATATGTCGTAAAGTTTTTCGTTGATAAGTGGCATTATGAAATCAATATTATCACAATGATCGCCGTTATACCTTTTGCATGGAAAATTATTGTGTCAATAGCTGCAGCTTTTAATACGTCATTAGGCTTTAAAAATGGGTATTGTACTCTCAGGTATTGCAGACTTTATAGATTTCATAAGATTATAATGCCAAAGAAAAATATAAGTAAGGCAGTAGTGTATCAGACATGGTTTCAGAAAATAAGCGGAAGATGTAATTTAAGGATATATACCAATTCCCAGAATACAAGAGTGCATATGTTAAGGAATCTTCCTCTTGATGAGACCCGTGAACTCTGCCTCAGAGAGGGAATTAAAATATATTTGTAAATAAATTGGGAGTATACTTATGGCAAAAACAAAAAGCGTTTATGTGTGTAATCAGTGCGGTTTTGAAACATCTAAATGGAATGGGAAATGCCCTAACTGCGGTGAGTGGAATACTTTAGAGGAAAGCGAAATATCTCTCCATAAAAGCTCCGGAAATAAGGGGTCGGCAATAAGAGATGTGTCGGATAGAATTGTGAAAATTGCGTCAGTTGACGCAAGCTATGAGGAGATAAGATATTCTACTGGGCTGAAAGAGCTTGATAGAGTCCTGGGCGGAGGACTTGTGAAAGGTTCGCTGGTTTTGCTCGGAGGAGAACCCGGTATAGGAAAATCAACTATTCTGCTTCAGATATGTGAGCATCTCGGCGAGGATTATACAATCCTCTATGTTTCGGGAGAGGAATCTGTGCGTCAGATAAAACTCAGAGCCGAAAGACTGGGGGTTTCCAGCGAAAATCTTTATCTGCTGTCCTGTACCGACTGTGAGCAGATCTGCTCCGTAATTACAAAAGAAAAGCCGGAAATAGTTATAATCGATTCGATTCAGACTATGAATATAAGCGGTATTTCATCTTCTCAGGGTTCTGTTACTCAGGTAAGAGAATGTACAAATATGTTTATGAAAGTCGCAAAATCCGAAGAGATACCAATGTTTATAGTGGGCCATGTGAATAAAGACGGTGCTATTGCAGGTCCAAAGGTCATGGAACATATCGTTGACTGTGTGCTGTATTTTGAAGGGCAGAGAAATATGCCCTATCGTATACTAAGAAGTATTAAAAACCGATTCGGCTCAACAAATGAGATCGGCGTGTTTGAAATGGCGGATAAGGGACTTGTAGAAGTGGAAAATCCGTCCATGGCACTGCTGTCAGGCAGACCCACCGATGTTTCCGGCTGCTGTGTAGCCTGTGTAATGGAGGGCAGCCGCCCGATTATGGCAGAAATTCAGGCTCTTGTGTCAAAGAGTGGATTTGCCGCTCCCAGAAGAACTTGTACAGGCTATGATTATAACCGTATGGCAATTATCATTGCTGTGCTTGAAAAACGTCTGGGATTCTTTTTCGGAGGGCTTGACGTTTATATTAATATAGTGGGCGGACTGAAGCTTGATGAACCGTCGGCGGATTTGTCAATAGCTCTGGCTCTCTATTCCAGTATTACGGATAAAGTGGTCAGCGAAAAAACATTGGCTTTCGGAGAGATAGGATTGGGGGGCGAACTCAGGAACGTGTCCCATGTGTCGCAAAGACTGTCGGAAGCTCAGCGACTGGGCTTTGAAAAATGTATTCTCCCCGCTTATTCACTTAAAGGAATTGACACTTCAAAATATGATATGAAAATCATAGGCGTCAGAAATATTAAGGATGCATTCAGGTATATATGACAAAAAATTTTGTATAAAGACGAAATTAGCACTCTATTGTTGAGAGTGCTAATTTTTATTGTGTAATGAAATGGGCGGTCAAAGACTGCCCCTATGTTGTATTTTTATAACCTTATTTAATTGCTTCAAATGCTTCCTGTAAATCGAAAATAATGTCGTCAATGTGTTCTGTTCCGATGGAAAGACGAATGGTGTTGGGGTAAATTCCCTGTTCTGCAAGCTCGGCTTCGTTGAGCTGTGAGTGAGTTGTGGTTGCAGGGTGTATAGCAAGGGATTTTACGTCCGCAACATTTGCAAGAAGTGAGAAAATCTGAAGATGATCAATGAATTTTTTCGCTTTTTCTGCGTCGCCTTTGATTTGGAATGTGAAAATCGAACCGCCGCCGTTGGGGAAGTATTCGTCATATAATGCTTTGTATTTGCTGTCCGGCAGGGATGGGTGATTTACCTTTTCAACCTGTGGGTGATTTGAAAGAAAATCAATTACCTTTTTGGTGTTCTCAACATGTCTTTCTACTCTCAGTGATAGGGTTTCAAGTCCCTGTAAAAAGATAAATGCATGGAATGGAGATAATGTAGCTCCCGTGTCACGGAGTAGAATTGCACGGATCTTTGTTACGAATGCTGCTTTGCCTACAGCTTTTGTAAATGAAATTCCGTGATAACTTGGATTTGGTTCAGTCAGTGATGGGAATTTTCCGCTTGCTTCCCAGTCGAAATTACCGCTGTCTATAATAACACCGCCTATTGCTGTGCCGTGTCCGCCTATGAACTTGGTTGCCGAGTGAACCACAATGTCAGCTCCGTATTCTATGGGCCTTACAAGGAACGGCGTCGCAAATGTGTTGTCAATTACCAGCGGGATTTTGTGAGCATGAGCAATATCCGCAATTTTTCTTATGTCAATAATGTTTGAATTGGGATTGCCCAGAGTTTCAATGTAAACCGCTTTTGTGTTTTCCTGAATAGCGTTTTCAAAAGCACCCTCTTCATCGGGATCTACAAATGTTGTGGTTATTCCGTATTCAGGAAGAGTGTGTGCCAGAAGATTGTATGTTCCGCCGTAAATAGTGTTGGCGGCAACGATGTGGTCTCCTGCATGGGCAAGGTTCTGGATTGTGTATGAGATCGCAGCTGCACCGGAAGCTACTGCCAGAGCGGCAACACCGCCCTCCAATGCGGCAATTCTCTTTTCAAATACTTCCTGAGTAGGATTTGTAAGTCTTCCGTAAATGTTTCCCGGATCCTGAAGTCCGAAACGTGTTGCCGCATGGTCGGAATTGTGGAATACATAAGATGTGGTAGCATAAATCGGAACGGCTCTTGAGTCGGTTACCGGGTCGGCTTCTTCCTGTCCAACGTGAAGTGCAAGTGTTTCAAATTTAAGATTTCTTTCATTTATTTTACTCATGGTGAATTACCTCTTTCTTAATTATTTTAATAAGTAGTATTTGTTTCTGTAAAAATTTAAATAATATTTTGTGTTGGTGTTAACATGAATAAAGGCACATTCGCTTTGTTATTGGAATTTGTATGTTGTTTTTAATGTAATTCATAGTATCACTCCTAATTCACATAATTCCTATAAAAATACTATGGATATATAATATCATATGAATCCTGATTTGTCAACCGATTAATTTTATTTTGTGACTATCGACAAAAAAATCGCACCATGATTGTGCGATTTTGATAAAAGTGTATTATTTGTGCCTGAATACAATAACCTTGCTTATAATGTAATTCAGTATGAAAACTACAATGCTTGCAGCGATCTTTGTCAGCCATAAGTTCAGGTTCAGAAGAGAAACTCCGGCCCACATCATAAAAGTTTCTACAATAAGCGTCACGAAACGTCCGCTGTAGAATGAAAAAGCTTCGGCAAAGATGCCTTTTTTTGTTACGGCGGTGTCTTCAAATACCCATATCCTGTTGGTTATGTAAGCAAAGGTTACCGCACATATCCATGATATTATGTTGCTGGGTACAACGGCAATGTCTTTGCTCAGACCTACCGCCATTAAAAGCTCCTGCGGAATTCCCAGGGTAATAAAGCTGACTACCGTGGTAAGCACTCCGAATAAAGCGTATAGAAGCATTTCCTTGTATTTTCGGTATATTGGCTCGAATTTTTTCAGAAAACCTTTGGACATTATCCGGTCAAAAAAATCCGGATTCTTTATCTCTTCTTTTGTCTGATGTTCCATGCTTTATGTTTTCCTTTCTTTTTCATTAACGTCCGTGTTTATGTATGTATTATAATTAAATTGCCGTGCCGATTAAGTGTATTTTCAAAAGTATTGCTGAATTTGTTAAAAGTCAAATAAATAATATGATACATTATACAATAAAAAAATAAAAAATTCAAGTATCTATTGCTTTTTTTATAATATTATGGTATCATTATCCTGTGATTTTAGGTTGGAGGCTTAAATAATAAATGGTTTTTCTTATAGTATTGTGTCTGATTGTATCGGCAATATGTTCGTCTACGGAAACGGCTTTTTCCTCTGTGAACCGTATAAGATTGAAAAATTTTGCGGCAGGTGGAAATAAAAACGCTGAAAAAGCATTGAAGATAATAGACAATTTCGATAAGGCACTAACAACTATACTGGTACTTAACAATGTAGTGAACATAGCTTCTTCTTCCATGGCGACAGTACTTTTCACCGAAAGCTTCGGTGCCGGAAGCGTAGGAATGGCAACCCTTGTAATGACTGTACTGGTACTGATTTTCGGAGAGATTATACCTAAAAGCCTTGCAAAGGAAAATGCGGAATCCTTTTCTGTTTTAATGGCACCTGCATTAGCGGTAAGCATGTTTGTGCTGACGCCTGTTACAACGGTTTTTATGGGGCTGAAGAATTTAGCAACAAGGCTGTTCGGCAGTTCAAAGAAAGAACCCTCGGTTACTGAGGAAGAATTAAAATATATAATTGAAGAGATAGAAGACGAGGGCGTGCTTGAGGAACAGGAATCAGACCTTGTTAAGTCAGCCCTTGAATTTGATGAGATAACTATAAGTGAAATACTTGTTCCACGAGTGAATATAACGGGAATAGATATTGAAACTCCCCTTGAAGATATAAAGAAAAAGTTTATGGATACAAAGTATTCAAGACTTCCGGTTTATGAAAAAACAGTGGATTCTATTGTGGGGATACTTCATCAGTCTGATTTCTATCAGCTTTATTTTAATGGCGGAGGAGATATCAGTACCGTTATAAATAAGCCTGTGTATATTTCAGAAAATAAGCGTATTTCCGAAGCATTGAAAGAAATGCAGAAAGCAAAGGTCCATATGGCAGTGGTAGTGGATCAGTATGGGGGAACAGAGGGTATATGTACTCTTGAGGATATTATTGAGGAGCTTGTGGGAGAGATCTATGACGAAAGCGATGAAGAGGATACGTCTTTTGTGCGGATAAGCGATAAGCGGTTTGAAGTTTCTCCCGATTTGTCGGTAAGCGATTTCCTTGAAAGGCTTAATCTGCCGGAAAAGACTATTGAGACGGAAAGAACCTCCATGGGCGGTTGGATAATGGATATGCTTGATAGAATCCCGGAGCAGAATGAATTTTTGTCCTATGGACCGTTCAATATGACGGTAATCATGGAAGACGAGCAAAAAATAGAAAAGATTAAAGTCAGGATAAAAGAATAGTATGTAAAAGGGCGGTCATTGTGTATTGACCGCCCTTTGTGTTTATTATTGTGAATTTTTTATTGATAATGCCCTCATGGCGTTTATAATTGCAATTACGGATACCCCCACATCGGCGAATACCGCCGCCCACATGTTTGCAATGCCTAAAGCTCCCAGAATGAGTACGGCAGCTTTAACGCTTAGTGCAAAAATAATGTTTTGCCGTACAATGCGTAAAGTTTTTTGAGAAATGTCTATGGCTTCGGCAATTTTTAATGGGTTGTCGTCCATAAGCACAATGTCCGCAGCTTCTATTGCAGCGTCCGAACCGATTCCTCCCATGGCAATGCCTATGTCGGCACGGGTGAGAACAGGTGCGTCGTTTATGCCGTCGCCTACAAAAATAAGATTCTTTTTGTCAGGCTTTTCTTTAAGAAGCTGTTCCACCTTGTCAACCTTGTCTGCGGGGAGAAGCTGGCTGTATACTAAGTCCATTCCAAGTCGTTTTCCGGTGTCTTCCCCAACTTCTTTTGCGTCCCCCGTCAGCATAACTGTTTTTGATATACCACGGGCTTTCAGACTGCTTACCGCAGCCGCTGAGTTCTCCTTTATCTCATCGGAAATAACAATGTGTCCGGCATAAATCCCGTCTATAGCTATGTGAACTACCGTGCCAATGTGATGGCATTTGTGCCATTTCGCTCCGATTTCTTCCATTAGCTTGCCGTTTCCCGCACATACGGTTTTCCCGTCGATTGTCGCCTTGACGCCTCGGCCTGAAAGCTCTTCCGAATGTTTTATTCTGCTGTTGTCAATGGCTTTTCCGTAAGCGTTTTTAAGAGAGAGGGATATAGGGTGGTTTGAAAAGCTCTCCGCCATTGCCGCCAGTTCAAGTAAATCACTTTGGGAGTATTTTTCGGGGTGAATGGCAGTAACCTTGAAAACCCCTTTCGTCAGCGTGCCGGTCTTGTCAAATACTACAATTCCGGCGTGTGCCAATGCTTCTAAATAATTTCCCCCTTTGACCAGAATTCCCCTTTTGGAAGCACCTCCGATTCCTCCGAAAAAGCTTAGAGGAACGGATATTACCAACGCACAGGGACAGGAAATAACAAGGAAAATCAAGGCTCTGTGAATCCATTCCGCCCAGCCGTTTCCTAAAATCAAAGGAGGTATAATTCCCAGAAGAACTGCTCCTGCCACAACGCATGGAGTGTAGTATTTTGCAAATTTAGTAATGAAATTCTCGGCTTTTGCTTTTTTGCTGCTTGAGTTTTCTACAAGCTCTAATATTTTAGATACCGTTGATTCGCCGAACTGCTTTGTTACCCGTATTTTCAGTAAGCCGCTTTGATTTATGCAGCCGCTTAATACTTCGCTGCCTGTATTTATTTCACGGGGAATGGATTCTCCTGTAAGTGCGGAAGCGTCAATGGTGGAGTAGCCTTCGGTTACGATCCCGTCCAGCGGGATTTTTTCTCCCGGTTTAACAGTAATTATGTCGCCGATTGAAATCTCTTCCGGGTCAACTTTGATTAACTCGCCGTTACGTTCAATGTTGGCATAATCGGGACGAATATCCATTAGCTCGGATATGGATTTTCTCGATTTGCCCACGGCATAGCTTTGAAACAGCTCTCCTATCTGGTAGAAAAGCATTACCGCTACGCCCTCGGCACAGTCTCCTGTAAAGAACGCTCCTACCGTAGCAATAGCCATAAGAAAGTTTTCGTCAAAGACCTGACCCCGGCAGATGTTTCTCACTGCACGCCATAAAACGTCCCAGCCGATGACTCCGTAGGGTATAAGAAAGACTAAGTATTTTATTGTGCCGCCAAATCCGGCTAAAGCCGCTGCAATAAGCAGAATAAAGCTGATAATAATTCGGATAAGCATTTTTCTTTGTTTTCGTGACATAGGGTCAGCTCCTTAAAATATTATCCTGCAATCCGGTTCGATTTTTTTGCAGACTTTTGCCGCCTGCTTCAGGATAGTTTCAAATTTGTCTTCGTCTGCTTCAATAGTCAGCTTCTGAGCCATAAAGCTAATATTTGCTTGTTCCACACCGTCTATTCTTCTTATTGCATTTTCCATTTTCGCCGCACAGTTTGCACAGTCCAGATCTTCCATTTTAAATGTTTTTTTCATAATAGATTTACTCCTTTTATCAACCGATAATCATTCTTCAACGTGTTCCATGCCCATTTCTATTATGCTCCGGACATGTTCATCGGAAAGGGAATAGAATACGTTCTTGCCCTCTTTTCTGAAACGTACCAGCTTGTTTGTTTTCAGAACTCTGAGCTGATGAGATACCGCAGTGTGTGTAATCCCTAAAAGCTCGGCTATGTCTCCGACGCAAAGCTCCGATTCAAATAGTGCGTAAAGTATTTTTATCCTGGTGGAATCCCCGAAAATCTTGAAAAGCTCTGCGAGGTCATAAAGTATCTCATCGGGAGGCATTACTTCGTCAAGTCTTTCCATAGCCTCACGTTCCATTTTAGCCTCACGCATACATTCTTCAATATCTAATATATCATCTTTGTTCACATATGTTCACTCCTTCATATGAATATCTGTTCATATGTTATCATGTTTTACGTAATATGTCAATACATTATATGTACTGTTTATATTTTGTTTACAAATGAGCAAAATATAAGGACTCACAGATTTTTTTCATTCTTTACATGCTTTTCGGTTTGTGTTATAATAGTGTTAGCCCACACGGGGCAATACACGATACAGGTTTGTAACGGCAGAAAGCACTAACCCCGCTGTGGAAAGCAGTATATGAGTTTAGGGTATAGTAACTGTAATTTAAATCAATAAAGCGAAAGGAATGGCGTCATGAAATTTTATTGCGAATTGAAAAAAGTAGTGGACGATTCTTATGATATTGAAATCGGACATAGCTTGCAAAGCACTCTTATTTCCGATTTAAAAAGCGGACTTTGCGGAAAGGTAAAGAAATTTGCGGTTGTAACCGATTCCATAGTGGTGGATTTGTACGGACGTAAAATCCATGAGATGATTAAATCCGCAGGTTTTGATTCATACCTTTTTGTTATTCCGGAGGGGGAAAAGTCCAAAACAAGACAGATGAAGGAGTTTGTGGAGGATTCCATGCTTGAAAAGGGCTGCCGCCGTGACTGTGCAGTAGTTGCCGTGGGCGGAGGAGTGGTAACCGACCTTGCAGGCTTTGTGGCAGGCACCTTCGGCAGAGGCGTTCCTTTTGTTAATTATGCAACAACCTTGCTTTCGGCGGCAGACGCTTCCGTCGGCGGAAAAACTGCGGTGGATACCCCCCTTGCTACAAATCTTATCGGAATGTTTAACCAGCCTAAAAAGGTTTATCTTGATATAGATACATGGAAAACCCTGCCCCAAAGACAGCTTTCAAGCGGACTTTCCGAAACAATAAAGCATGCTTGCCTTGGGGATAAAGAAATGTTTGAATATCTGGAAGAGTATATAGAAAAGATTTTTGAAAACGACCGTAGAGCCTGCGAGTATATAGCAGAAAAGAATTGTGCAGTGAAATATAAAGTCGTTATGCAGGACGAAAGGGAATCGGGACTGCGTGAGATTTTAAATCTCGGACATACCGTGGGCAGAGCTATTGAAACGGTGTCCGATTATAAACTGCTGCATGGCGAAGCCTTGGCAATAGGTATGACGGCTCAGGTAAAGCTGGGGGAGACGCTGGGATTTGTTTCCCGTGAAAATGCACAGAGAGTGATAAATCTTTATAAGAAAGCAAAGCTCCCTACTGAAATTCCCTGCTATATTGATAAATCACAGCTGGTGAAAAAGCTGTATACCGATAAAAAAGTTCGTGACGGAAAGCTTAGATTTGTGTTCCAGAAAGAGATCGGTGAGATGATGTGCTTTGGTGAAAATCAGTATGGCAAGGAAATTGCTGAGGCTCAGATTGCTGAGATTATCGAGGAAATGTAATGGATCTTTTGTTTGAAATTATTTTTGGTATAGTATTTGAGGGGATATCTGAAGCGTCAACGAGTAAAAAGGTTCCTGTTCCCATAAGGATTATGACGACAGTTTTAACAGCGGTTGTTTTTCTTTCAGTTATAGCCATTATTGCATTTATGGGTATAGTCTATTTCAAGGACAATAATTTTCTGGGAATATTGCTGTTACTTTTTGATATTGTCCTTGTTGCATTGCTTATACGAAAAATCATGAAATATATGAAGAAATCCCGGGAGGAATACGAATGAATATAAAAATAACCCCGTCAAAACTTCAGGGGACAGTTAAAATCCCGCCGTCTAAAAGCGTGGCACACAGAATGATTATAGCTGCGGCTCTGGCAAAAGGGACTTCAAAAATATCCAATATCTATCTTTCTAAAGATATAATTGCAACTGTAGATGCAATGAAAGCTCTCGGTGCTGAAATAAAAGTTGAAAACGGTACGGCAACGGTCAAAGGTATTGAAAAGCTCCCTGCAAAGGCAACAGTGGATTGCTGTGAATCAGGTTCCACATTGCGTTTTCTTATTCCCGTTGCCTGTGCGTTGGGCGTGGAATGTACATTTATTGGTAAAGGCAAGCTCCCTGAGAGGCCTATTACTCCGTATATTGAGGAATTCCCCGAGCATGGCTGTGATTTTGATTTCAGTAATGCGGGAGATGGGGAAACTCTTCCATGCACCGTAAAAGGAAAGCTGTCAAGGGGAAAATTCTGCGTAAGCGGTTCTATTTCATCTCAGTTTATTACCGGGCTTTTGTTTGCCCTACCGCTTTTGCAGGGCGACAGCGAAATTATTCTCACTTCTCGTCTTGAATCAAAGCCATATGTGGATATAACTTTGGGTTGCCTTAGAGATTTTGGCTGTGAAATCAGGGAAACGCAACAGGGATATTACGTTAAAGGCTCCCAGACGCTTAAGCCTTTTAACGGCGAGATAGAGGGAGATTATTCTCAGGCGGCGTTTTTCAGAGTGGCAAATTCCCTGGGCTGTAACATTAATATATCCGGTCTTAATATAAATTCATATCAGGGGGATAAGCAGATCATGGATATCTGTGATAATTCGGAGACCGGAGGAAACGGCTTGAAGGCTTTTTCGCTGGATTGTTCGGATATTCCCGATCTTGTGCCTATTCTCACTGTTCTTGCCTGTTTTTGCAAAGGAAAATCAGAGATCAATAATGTGGCAAGACTTCGTATAAAGGAATGTGACAGATTAGAAGCGATTTCTAATTGTCTTAACAGATTGGGAGCAAAGGTTACTGAATATGAGGATCGGTTGGAGATTGAGGGGGTTGAAAGCCTTAGTGGCGGCGAGGTAGATTGCTATAATGACCACAGAATCCCTATGGCAATGTCGGTGGCGGCAGTTAAATGTTCGGAACCTTTGGTGTTAAAGGGAGCTGAGTGTATTTCAAAATCATATCCAAGCTTTTTTGATGATTACAGAAACCTTGGAGGCATAGCGGAAGAAATCAGCGAATAAATAATGAAATATTTCGACCATATAAAAAGGAGCAGTTCAATGAGAACTGCTCCTTT
>JBJERB010000005.1:5666-11468 GCA_051882055.1 Oscillospiraceae bacterium | reverse complement strand
GTAACCGTCTGACCGTCATAGCCGTTCAAAGCGTGCTTTTGTGCCAGCTCGTCGGTGTATTCGGATAAAGGATAGATAATATATCCGTACCTGTCTTCCATAATGTCGCCGCCGTTTGTTTCAAAATGGATTACAAAAGGCGTCCATTTGATGTTTTCAATGTTTATCCCGTCACCGCTTTTCACAAAATCAAAGCTTACAATGCCTGCAATGTTGTTGTCAACCGCAAGCATTCCTCCTAAGAAATTGCCCAGCGAATATATTACAAGAGTTTTGCTTCCGTCTTTGCCTTCAAGCCATTTTATCGGCTGAATAACATGAGGGTGCGTTCCGATAACTACGTCTACACCTAAATCTGCGAAAAGCTGAGCATAATGCTCCTGAGTGTCGGTAGTGTAGTCAATGTTTTCTTCACCCCAGTGTGCGGAAACAATGACTACATCGCTGATTTCCTTTGCTCTTGCCACATCGGCGGTGATTTCTGCGTCATCAAGATAATGTACGCTGTAATCGTTGGGAGCAGTAATTCCGTTAGTACCGTAGGTATAAGCTAAAAATGAGAATTTTACTCCCTTTTTTTCAAAAACGGGAATGTTGTCATATGTTTCTTTGCTGTCGCCGGTTCCGGCAAAAACTATATCCTGTAATGATTTAAGCGTGGCGATCTGGTTGTCTATAGCCTGCTGTCCTTTGTCCAGCGAATGGTTTGTTGCCGTATTAAAAAGATTAAAGCCTGCGTCCTTTAAATTTTGTGCCACTTCAGACGGAGAATTGAAGTTAGGATATCCGGAAACTCCCAGCTCATAACCGCCAAGAACCGTTTCCTGATTGACAAAAGCTATATCCTTTCCCTGAATATATTTTTTGATTTTATCATACATAGGGGAAAAATCATATGAGCCGTCATTTTCGGTTCCGGCATACTTGTCGGCGTCTTTATACACTGTTTCGTGGATTATATTATCCCCCACGCCCACAAAAGAAATGACGTTATCCTCTTCGGATTTACTTTCAGCCGAACTGCTTTCCGTTTCGGGGACGGAGCTTTCCTGAGAAGTTGTCTTTTTTTCAATATCAGCGTTTGGGATAGTGTTCCCGCAGCCGGAAAACATGGTACAAGCCAGAACTGCCGATAAAATTAATGATAAATATTTTTTCATAATAACTTCCTCTAAATTCTTGCAGAGCCGGTCTCTTTTGCCGCCTTGACTACTGCCTTTGCCACTTCCGCTGCAACACCTTTATCAAGAGCTGAAGGAATTATATTATCTGCATTTAGTTTATCTTCGGGAATATAATCTGCAATAGCTTTTGCAGCGGCGATTTTCATTTCATCATTTATCTCTTTTGCACGGCAGTCCAAAGCACCTCTGAAAACTCCCGGAAAAACGAGAACGTTATTGATCTGATTTGGGAAATCGCTTCTGCCTGTTCCCACAACTGCGGCACCTGCGTCTTTTGCAAGGTCAGGCATAATCTCCGGAGTGGGGTTTGCCATAGCGAAAATAACCGGTTTATCGTTCATTGTCTTGATCATTTCCTGTGACACAAGATTGGGTTTTGAAACGCCAACAAAAACATCTGCGTTTCTCATTGCATCAGCAAGTTTTCCATGGATTTTATTTTTATTGGTGATTTTAGCTATTTCTGCATGTGCCTGATTCATAAAATCATCGCCCTCACAGATTATACCGTTTATATCCACCATAATAATATTACCCACATCAAGTGACAGCAAAAACTTAGCAATTGCAATACCTGCCGAGCCTGCACCGTTTACAACTACTGTAATATCTTCAATATTTTTTTCAGTGACCTTACAAGCGTTTATAATTGCGGCACCCACAACGATAGCCGTTCCGTGCTGATCGTCATGGAAAATAGGTATATCGCAGCATTCTTTCAGCTTTTGCTCTATTTCAAAACATCTTGGTGCGGAGATATCCTCAAGATTTATTCCACCGAAGCTGCCTGAAATAAGGCTTACAGTCTGTACTATTTCATCAACATCCTTTGATTTAACACAAAGAGGGATTGCGTCAACGTCACCGAAAGCTTTAAACAACGCACACTTACCTTCCATTACAGGCATACCTGCCTCGGGTCCGATATCTCCCAATCCGAGAACCGCCGTACCGTCGGTCACAACTGCCACAAGGTTAGAGCGACGGGTAAGCTCATAGCTTTTATTAATATCTTTTTGAATTTCAAGGCAGGGCTGGGCAACCCCGGGGGTATAAGCAAGAGACAAATCGTCCTTTGTTTCTAAGGGTGCACGGCACACAACCTCGATTTTACCTTTCCAGTCATAGTGCAATTTCAATGATTCTTCCGCATAATTCATTTTTTCAAATCCTTTCAAACAGCATTTCACATTAATATACAACAATAATATCACAAAATGTCGCATTTGGCAAGCACAGACAGAGAAAACAAACCGATTATTTTCCACACGAGGAATGAATATAGAAATGCAATTAGCGGACAGGTTACGCCTTAACAAACATGGCACGCATTAAGGGACACGGCACGCCGTGTCCCTACAATTTCTAACATCTAACATCGGATAGTGCAAACGGACGACCACAGGTAGCCCCTACAATATCAATTGCCGATACCTGACGAGCTGTCGAGGACGCCAGCCCCTACAAAATCTAACTTCTAACCTCTGATAGGGAAAACGGACGACCGCAGGTCGCCCCTACTGGCACCAGCCCCTGCAAAGCTATACTATCTGATTTCTACCGGCTCAAGTCTTAACAAATATTCTATTGACTTTATTTGTCGGCTATTGTATAATAATTAATTGATATTATATTAAATAAAGGATTGATATTATGTTAATGACAGGTTCGGATATCATAGTTGAATGTTTACTGGAGCAGGGAGTTGACACCGTTTTCGGATACCCCGGCGGAGCGGTACTCAACATCTATGACTCTCTGTATATGTATTCGGATAAAATAAACCACGTTATAACCGCCCATGAGCAGGCTGCCTGCCATGCCGCAGACGGATATTCCAGAACTACAGGCAGAACAGGCGTAGTTATTGCTACTTCCGGTCCGGGAGCAACCAACCTTGTAACAGGAATTGCAACGGCATACATGGATTCAATTCCTATGGTAGCCATTACAGGAAACGTTTCAACATCTTTATTAGGTCTTGACAGCTTTCAGGAAGTAGACATATGCGGAATAACTATGCCGGTAACAAAGCACAATTACATAGTCAAGGATGTTACCAAGTTGGCGGACACAATAAGAGAGGCTTTTGCCATTGCCAACGAAGGCAGAAAAGGCCCTGTACTCATTGACATTCCAAAGGACATAACAGGTGCAAAAACGGAATACAAAAGGGTTAAACCAAAGCCGCCGGTACATCACAATCCCGACGATATAAACGAGCAGATTAAACAAGCGGCAGAGCTTATAAAAGATGCGGAGAAGCCTTTTATCTATGCAGGCGGCGGAGTGGTGTCCTGCGACGCAGTTGATGAAATGTCCGAATTTGTGAAAAAATGTGACGCTCCTGTTTCGCTTTCACTTATGGGACAGTGTGCATTTGACAACACTAAAGACAACTACATAGGAATGCTGGGCATGCACGGAACCAAGACTTCCGCTCTGGCCCTTAACAACTGCGATCTTATGATCGTTCTCGGCTCACGTTTTTCGGACAGAGTTCTGTGCAATCCAAATACCTTTGCCAAAAATACAAAAATCATTCACATAGAAATCGACCCTGCTGAAATCGGAAAAAATGTAGACGTTGATTTTCACGTTACCGGAGATCTTAAATACATACTGGCAAAGCTGAATGAAATCCTGCCTGACATGAAGCACGCAAGCTGGATGAAGCAGGTAATGGAATGGAAAAAAGATTATGCTCTGAAAATGGTTCCTATTGAAAGCGAAGAGGAAGTTCTTCCTCAGGACGTTATCGAGGAGCTTGACAGGCTTACCGACGGCAAGGCGATAATCACTACCGAGGTAGGTCAGCACCAGATGTGGGCTGCACAGTATTACAATTTCAGAAATCCGAGAAGCTTTGCTTCAAGCGGCGGACTGGGAACCATGGGATACGGACTTGGTGCGGCAATCGGTTCAAAATGCGGAAATCCTGACAAGCCGGTAATTAACATTGCTGGAGACGGAAGCTTTTTCATGAACTGCAACGAGCTTTCATCTCTTGCCAAGCACAAAATTCCGGTTATCGAGCTTGTATTTGAAAACAACGTTCTTGGAATGGTTCGTCAATGGCAGAGACTTTTCTACGACAAGCGTTTTTCTCAGACTGACATTGACAGAGGCACGGATTTAATAAAGCTCGCCGACGCATTCGGCATTGAGGGAATACTTATAGAGAAAAAATCGGATATTAAGCCTATGCTTGAAAAGGCACTAAGCTGTGGCAGACCTTGTCTTATCGAATGCAGAATAAACAAGGACATAAACGTACTTCCAATGGTTCCTGCCGGAAAAGATATCAGCGAACCTATCATGGAAATAAACTTAGATTAATATTAAGGCAATACCAATCCCTTGTTTTCAGGAGGCGGTGAAATGAACGACAAAAAGAAATTCAAGCAATATCTTTTACTTATTGCTTTCGGAGTGGCTTTGTTCTGGGCATTGAACAATTACGGTATTGTATTTAGCTTTGCAGGCAATATTTTATCCATACTTTCACCTGTAATTATCGGATTTTGCATTGCTTTTATACTTAATGTTCCCATGTCGTCCTTTGAACGGAGAGTTTTCCGTCCGTCAAAAAAGCCGGGCAAAGCAGGAAAATTCAAGAAAAAGATAAAACGCCCCATATCAATAATCTTTGTTCTTTTACTCTTCCTTTTTGTGATATTTATGATTTTCTATCTGGTAATACCGGCGTTGATTGAAACGCTTACCCAATTATCAGAAGACGTTCCTGCATATGTGGAACAGCTAAGCAGAAAGCTAAGCAGTCAGCCGGTAATAATGAGCTGGTTTGAGAGCATTGAGCTAAGCAAAGATACTGTTATTGAAAAGCTGACGTCCATTTTAAAGAACAGCGTCCTCACTTTGAAAACAGTAGATTCCACCATAAGCGTTGTATCAAGCATATTCTCTTCAATAGTAAACAGTGTTCTTGGAATTTGCTTTGCGATTTACATGCTGGCACAGAAAGAGAAGCTTTTATCACAGTGCAAAAAACTTGTCTATGCCGTATGCAAAAAGAGCATTGCGGATAAAATCAAATATTTCTGCAAAAAATCCTCGGAAACTTTTACAAAGTTCTTGACCGGTCAATGCATGGAAGCGATTATTCTCGGCACACTTTGCACCATAGGAATGCTTATCATGAGAATGCCTTATGCCTTTTTAGTCGGAGTACTTGTAGCGGTTACGGCATTTATACCTATTGTAGGAGCATTTATCGGCGTTGCAGTAGGAGCATTTCTTATTTCGGTCACAAGTCTTTCAAAGGCTTTATGGTTTGTGATTTTCATGATTATACTCCAGCAGATTGAGGGCAACTTTATATATCCTCATGTAGTTGGTTCATCGGTGGGACTTCCGTCAATATGGGTACTGTTTGCGGTAACGGTAGGCGGCAACATAGGCGGAATACTGGGCATGTTTGTCAGCGTTCCCGTATGTGCTGTAATGTACTGTTTTCTCAGCGATCTGATTTACTGGCTCAACAAAAAGAGACAGAAAGAAGTTACCGTTGCAGTTTTCAATGAAGCAACGGAAGTCATTCAGGAAATTCAACCGGATGAAAAAGAAAATAAAAAATAGCAACAAGGGAGCGGTTCAT
>JBJERB010000005.1:0-5566 GCA_051882055.1 Oscillospiraceae bacterium | reverse complement strand
CCATGCTGTCCCAAGTATCTTACCGCTGTATATGCCGCTCCTGCCGACATTCCGCCTATAAGTCCCAGAAATGCAGGAAATACTTCCATATTAAAGCTGGGCTTTATAATAAACAGGCTTCCCACAAATGCGGTGAGTACTGCGGCTCCTTGAAAAAACGTAAGTCTTTCATGGAGAAAAAAGAAAGAGAAAACTATTACAAAGAAAGGGGACATTTTATTAAGCATGGAAGCATCTGCAAGGACAAGGTGGTCTATAGCATAGAAATTGCAGAGTATTCCCAATGTGCCGATCCCACCACGCACCAGCAAAGCGGGAATATTGGATTTACTCTGACATTTAAACGGGATTTTATTTTTTATCAGAATAATTACAGCGAAAATAAGAGCCACAAGATTTCTGAAAAAGCTTTTCTGTGTTGCGGGAAGATCTCCTGCAAGTCTGACAAAGGCATTCATAAATGCAAAGCAGAATGCAGACATAATGATATATATTATCCCCAAATATTTTTTATCTTTTATCATTTCTGAGTCCTTCTCCCGGTCATATATTCATGTTCTTTTTTTAATTCTTTAACAAGATCGGACAATGTCCAGCTTTGGTTTGACGGAGTAACCATGGCTTTAAGCGGAACATATATCCCGGAAGATTTAAGCTCTTTAAGAAGAAGGCTCACGTTTTTCTGCTGTATTCCCGAAAAAACAAGGCATTGTTCCTCAGTCGGATTTTCAGGTTCTGTATCTGATTTTTCAAAGCCTCTGAATCCGCAAAGATAACCGATCTTCTGATTACAGGATTCCTGAGGCACAGGTTTATGTTTTACACCGAGTTTATCTGCGATGGTATTTAATTTTTCTGATTGTTCTTCATTTAAGCCCAAGCTCAAAACGATTTGGGGGGCAACGACAATTCTTGATTTCATTTTATTCTTCCTTTCAATATCACTTTTTCTATTATACTATCTTTCTCTTTTTTATTCAAGTGACAGAGTGTAATTTTTATCTTTTTCATATTTTATTATAAGTTGACAAGGGTTTTAATGGGTGATATAATGTTGTTGAAAAATCAGAAAATGAGGTGTAGCTTTGGGCTTTAAATTCTATATAAAACAGCTTATAAAAATGGCTGTACAGCATATATACTTACCTTTACTTTATTCTTTATATTCCCATTGCAAAATTCAGAAAGGACTTATAATTTTTGCCGACGCACATCATTACAGCATTCCTTTCAGCATGCAGAAGATGAGGGAAGAAGCAGGAAAGATCCCCCATGTTGAAATAAAGGAAATGTATATTGATTTTCAGGATTGCGGAACAAAAAGGCTGATACTCTGGCTTAACCGATTCATGAAATTATATGCCAAGGCGGAATATGTTTTTATCTGCGACAATTTTCTCCCTGTGTCTTCATGCAGAAAACGCAATGAAACAAAGGTCATTCAATTATGGCATTCGGGAGGCTTACTTAAAAAGGCAGGGTATGACACATCAGATTCGGTTCCGTCAATGTACAAGGGAAATGTATTCGGGAATTATGATTTACTTACGGTCAGTGCTCCATGCTGTGTTGACATAATCAGCCGTTCCATGAGACAGCCTGCCGGAGTGGTTCAGGCAACCGGAATTTCAAGAAGCGACATTTACTTTGACGAAGAATACAACGAACAATGCAGAAAAGAATTTTACGATGAATATCCCGACGCCAAGGGAAAGAAAGTGGTTCTATGGGTACCCACGTTCAGGGGAAATGCGGCAGAGCCGAGGCTTGAGGGGGAAGAAATCTTAGACAAGGCTTTTGAAAATCTTCCCGACTGTTATTTAATAAAAAAGCTTCATCCTCATTTTGAGAACAAAAACAAAGACAAAATTTCCTGCAAAATACCCAGCGAGCGACTTTTACCTGTTGCGGATTTACTTATAACGGATTATTCATCAATTTTATTTGATTATCTGGCTTACAGAAAGCCGTTTGTTCTGTTTGCTCCGGACCTTGAGGAATATGAAAAGCATCACGGATTTTATGTGGATTATCATTCTTTTCCCGGCACGGTTGCGAAAACGGAGCAGGAGCTTACTAATGCTATTAAATACGAGCTTAAAAGCCGTGACATTTCGGAGCTTGAGGAATGTTACAAATATCACATGACATTCTGTGACGGTCATGCAACAGAAAGAATACTGAAAAGAATAGGATTACAATAAACAGGGGCGACTATTAGTCGCCCCTACATATTTATCCGCAAGAGAATAATGTACAATTAATTCTTTTGAAGCTTCATGCTTTGGATAAGATTTTCAAACATTTCTTTAAGCCCTACATTTGCCGACCAGCCGAGAGCTTCAATTTTTGATGTATCAAGGTTCATTTTAACTTTAGGATTATATCCCAGCTTTGTAACATCCTCGGCAATATCGAAAACAAGGGATGTACCGCTTTCGGGGTACATTTCAATAAGCATTTCCGCCATTGCTCTGATTGTTATCAGCGTATTTTTATTAGCCACATTATAAGCGTTGGCTGATTCGCCTTTTAACATTACCGTCAAAATTCCGCTTACTGCGTCCCGTATATAACAATAGTTCCTTTCTGTACTTCCGTCGGTTTTCAGGACGATATCCTTTCCCTCAATAATACTTCTTGCAAACTGTGCGAAAACACGGTTATCATTATAGCTTACTCCCGGACCGAAGGTCTGACAGAGTCTTGCCACTTTAATTGGAAGATCATATTCATGGGCATAAGCACTGCAAAGACATTCAACCATTTTTTTGCCCTCTGAATAACTACTTCTTACGCTCATGGAATCAATAGTTCCATACATGGTTTCGGGTACTTTATCAACGCTGAAATCAACCACGCCGTAAACCTCAAGAGAGGACAGATAAACCATACCCTCTACATTCTTTTCTTTAGCAAGCTTGAGAATATTTTCGGTACCTCTAAGAGCTGTATTTATTGTTTCAACGGGATAATCTACAAAATCCTTTGAGCTTGTCATACTTGCTCCATGG
This sequence comes from Oscillospiraceae bacterium, assembly GCA_051882055.1. GTDB lineage: Bacteria > Bacillota > Clostridia > Oscillospirales > Ruminococcaceae > FB2012. The sequence continues at coordinate 2,552 of JBJERB010000005.1, read as the reverse complement.
ATAATATAATCTACGGGGTCATCAATATTAAACGGCTGCAAAACGTCCTGAATCACAAATTTCAGGCTGTTTTTATCCGCATATTTAAAAATGTTTTTGGCTTTTGCTTCATTTCTGACTGCCGCCAGAACGGTAATGCCCAGATTTTTTTCTGCATTGACGTTCAGCAGAGCAAGAACGGTCTGGCTTCCGATAAGACCTGTAGCTCCCGTAACCAAAACGGTTTTATTCCTAAGCATTTCCCACGGAACGGAATCTGAAGCAATTATTTTATCCAAATCATTTTGCAAAATGAGATCGTCTGACAATTTCATAAAAACACCTTTATTTACTCATTAATATATTTTTTCATAAGCTCCACGACTTTATAAGCGGCATTCCCTTGTTCTGCACAGCCACGGTCGGACAGGAACTGTTCTTTCTTTTTATTATACGTATATTCATCAAATGAAAGGATATTATTCTCCATTTCGTCATTATTAGAAGCGATCGCAAAAGGAGTACTTTCAAGGGGATAGTAGAAACCTCTTTCGTCATTATAATCGTCAAGATCGGTTGCATAGATAAAGCCCGGCTTACCTGTTAGAACAAAATCGCAGATCCAGCTTGAATAATCGGTAATCCCCATATCTGAAACAAGCATAAGCTGCTGAATATCATCAAAAGCGTTTCCATCCAGAATATCAGGATTATCTCTTACAGACGGCATTGATTTAAGTGCGGCTGCAACCTTAAAGTGAAACCTATTAAGTATTTTCCATTTACCTCCGAATCTTTTTTCGGCAGCGGAAATAATACGGTTATAGTCTATATCATAGCAATCCAGATTACCTTCGTCACGGAAGGTCGGAGCATACAATATAAATTTAGTATCCTCGTCAACCTCATAGAAGTCACAAATCTTTTTCTTGATTTTCAGGCGTTGTGCTTCATCGCTGAACAGAACATCGTTTCTTGGGTGACCGTATTCCAGAACTTTGATTTCAGGATTAGGCCAATAAGTTGAGCGATACACTTCGGTTTCAAACTTTGAATTGGAAATCATAAAGTCGGTTATTTTATTGACTTTTTTTGCTGCCTTTGCCCATTTGGACGATGTTATTTTATTAGCGTCAATACGCTTTAATCCCATTGAGCCATGCCATGTATTAATATAAATCTGATCTTTCTTTTTCGGGAGATATTCCCATGGGAAGCAAACTGCGTTCTCTACCCAGATTTTTGCACTTGCCATTGCATAAAAGTGTTCAAGGCTATTTCTTCTTACTATTTTTACTCCCTTTGGATAGGGCAGAGGGAACTGGTTCATTTTCTTTTTATCTGAAACATACACAAGCTCCCATGGAAGTCCTTGACGCAGGATCTCATCGCAGATATATGCAGGATTACAGCTATAAGCGTTATTAAAGTGCATGAAAACCACTTTATTTTTCTGAACCGGTGTTTTGAGTGAAATGATTTTTCTTGTTATAGCAGCGACAATTCCGTCTAACTTCTGGCGTATTCTGAGAAACAAAAATTTAAAAAAGCCTTTTTCAGCCATTCTTCTTTCAATCTGTGTAAATTTTCCGGACATTTTTTATAATTCCTTTCTATGTTCAATAAGGGCGAAGCCCGTCATTTAACTCTCCACAATGAAAAAAGCCAACGCTTTATTCATCCGGTCTTTAGTCTTTGGGATTACAGTTGGAGATTGGATCCCCACTGAAATACTATACTGAAATACTATAATGTCCGCCGCCTAAGAGGCGGGGGACATCATTCATTGATTATAAGAATATATAATTAATTATTAAGCAGGTTATTTGGAGTCAAGCCTATTCCGAAAGCCTGTTCGTTTTCTCTATATTGAATCAAAGCACGATACATATACACATCTTCAGGAGTTGTAACCTTAATATTTCCACGATTACCCTCCACCATATATGCCTCTCTGCCGATACTTTTAATCAGAGTGCAGGAGTCCACAAGGTTATCGTATCTGCTTTCTTTTTTACGAACCTCTTCATGAGCGGAAAGGATATCCTCAAGGCGGAAGCTCTGAGGTGCCTGAGCGGCAAAGGTATCTTTTCTATAAGGTACGGTTTCAACCTTATCCCCATTATGGCTCATAAGAATAGTTTCAAAGCAAGGAGTACAGGTGACAGCGTTACCGTTTTTCTTAACGCCCTCAATATTTCTTGAAATCGTATCATAAGACACAGAGGGGCGTACGCCGTCATGGATAAGGACTATTGAATCTCCGGGGTTTTCTTCCGCTGCCAGAGAAAGGGCGTTATAAATTGAATCCTGACCGGTTTCTCCTCCGGCTACAATTCCGGCAACTTTATTAATATTAAATTTATTTATCAGCTTTTTCATATAAGGAATATAATCCTTTAAAACCGACATATAGATCTTATCGATTTCAGGATGATTTTCAAAAAGGTCAAGGGTATGGACTATAATAGGTTTACCGTTTATCTCCAAAAACTGTTTTGGTATACCTGCACCCATTCTGACTCCTGCACCGCCGGCAAAAATAATTGCAATATTCATAATCTACCTCCGTT
>JBJERB010000004.1:0-4804 GCA_051882055.1 Oscillospiraceae bacterium | reverse complement strand
AAGAGTGTTTACTGTAGCTGTTTTAACTCCCGGAATGTTACCTGCACTCTTAACAACCTTAGCGTCTGCTTCGGATGTTACGATAAGAGCCTTGCCCTCAACATTAAGAGCTTTAAGCATTTCAACAATAGTCTTTGTCTTGAATTCTTCTGTTTTGATAGAATCAACAACAATAAGATTCTCGTCAATTACCTTAGTTGAAAGAGCTGACTTCATTCCAAGTCTTTTTTCTTTTTTGTTAAGCGAATAGCTGTAATCTCTTGGCTTAGGTCCGAGAGCTACACCACCGTGTACCCACTGAGGAGCTCTTGTAGAACCCTGTCTTGCATGACCTGTTCCCTTTTGTCTCCAGGGCTTTCTTCCGCCGCCGCTTACTTCTGTTCTTGTAAGTGTGGACTGTGTACCCTGTCTCTGGTTTGCCAAGTAGTTTACTACCATTGCGTGCATAATACCCTTATTTGGTGTGATACCAAAAACGGAGTCGTTAAGCTCAGTGTCGGCTACCTTTTTGCCTGTCATATCAAATACTGAAATCTGTGACATTATAAATCCTCCTTCCACTAAGCCTTCTTAACGCAATCGGTAATTGTTACGGTTCCGTGCTTAGGACCCGGAATTGCACCCTTGATTGCAATAAGATTATTTTCTGCGTCAACCTTAACAATTTCAAGATTCTGTACAGTAACCTTTTCGTTACCCAGCTGTCCGGGCATTCCCTTGCCTTTGTAAATTCTTGAAGGCGAAGAACAAGCACCCATTGAACCTGCATGTCTGTGTACAGGACCTGTACCGTGAGTTTCCTTCAATCTTGCATTGTTGTGACGTTTGATTGTTCCTGAAAAACCTTTACCTTTGCTTGTGCCGCTTACATCAACAATGTCTCCGGCAGCAAATGTGTCAGCCTTTACCAAATCGCCAACGTTAAGACCTGAAATATCGTCAAGTCTGAATTCTTTCAAGGTTCTCTTAAAAGCAACGTCAGCTTTTTTGAAGTGACCCTGAAGAGGTTTGTTTACCCTCTTTGCTCTGATGTCGCCGTAACCGAGCTGAACAGCTTCATAACCGTCGTTTTCAACAGTTTTCTTCTGTACGACAACGCAAGGACCGGCTTCAACTACTGTTACAGGAATTACTTTTCCTGCTTCGTCGAAAATCTGCGTCATGCCGATTTTCTTTCCGATGATACCTTTCTGCATCTTCATTTCCTCCTAAATAGGTTATTGGTTGAGCTTTTGCCCAACATGACCTGCGTGTTGTCATTGGCTGTGAGATTACACGTAATCTCTTTTGGAAATTACTTGATTTCCATTACAATGTTTACACCTGCAGGAAGTTCAAGACTCTCGAGAGCCGCTGTAGTTTCTTTTGTAGGTCTGATAACATCGATAAGTCTCTTATGAGTTCTCATTTCAAACTGTTCTCTGCTGTCCTTATACTTATGAACAGCTCTCAGTATTGTAATGATTTCCTTATCGGTAGGAAGGGGGATAGGTCCCGAAACCTTAGCACCTGAACGCTTTACAGCCTCAACGATCTTTGCTGCTGCTGCGTCAACTACCGCATGCTCATATCCTTTGATCTTGATTCTGATCTTTTCATTGACTGCCACTTAAATCGCCTCCTCGTTGCAATATGTTGAAATTGGGGGCAGGATTAAAAATCCATATCCGTAAACTACCGATTTAAAATTTACACTCTGCCGTGTGTTCCCTGAATCCTCATAAAAAAATCCGAAAACCCATTTTGGTATTTCGGACATAGAAAACGCAAACATTCGGCATTACGCACCCATGCCAAAAGCAGAATATCTCTGCCCTTCGCAAGAAGCATAAGCACATACAGTGTTCGGTATTACAGTCGCCCGGTTTAAAATCGGACATACTCCATGAAAATTACCCGGCAGACCGCCGGCAACCTTTCACTTCATCGCATATCTAAGCGTCATGCACTTCATGCAAAGACGCTTCGTGCAGTCACGCAAGATATATTATACACTACATTTGCCCTGTTTGCAAGCATTTTTACTGATTTCATAAAAAAATTTTGCGTAGAAATTTCGAGAATTTATCGAAACAATTTTGTGCATTATGCACAAATATTATCCTTGAAATTTTTCAGCCGTGTTCTCCACTTTATCAACGCTGTTTTTTTCGGTGATTTCCACCTTGTAGCTGTGCTTTTGAGAATCTATGACCGAGGTCTCGATAAAATACAGCAAGTTATCATCAGAATCAAAATAATAATCCACGCTGAACTCTTCCGGCTTTTCCTCTGTCTGAAGCTTGTCCACGTTATAATCATGGTGAATGTGAGTAACACCGCTTTCATCCGACACCTTTGCCTCAGATACCGCTTTGGGAACAAATAAGATCAGACCTTCATCTGCCTGAGGGTGAGTAACGTCCTTTGAATACACCGCAAAGCTGTCATCTCCCTTTTGCATATGCTTTAATTCACCGTTTTCATAACTGTAGCTTTCAACTCCGTTGTTGTATTCAGCGTAAACGTCATCGCCGTTTTTGCCTTCATATGCATATGTAAGAAATCCCTTTTCATCATATTTGAATTCAAAGGTCTGCTCTGCTTCATTTGTTTCTGTATTGGTAATAACCACTTTTGCACTGTCAAGATTCTTGTAATCGGTTCTTGCCTTGTTAATAAGCTGATCCCCGTCTACTTTCGGGTCGGCACCGCAGGAACACATCAACATTAAAACTCCGATCAAAATACAGAATATAGCTTTTCTTTTCATAATACAATACCTCTATACCATTATTAATATTAAAGGGCCGCCTAAAGGCAGCCCCCATATTATCTTCTTCTCGAAGGACTTCTTCTCTTGTTGTCAATGACATGCTTAAGGTCAGAAAATCTTTCTTCGCTGGTCGCTTTAAACTTGCTGAGCATATCCTCAAAATCTGCGTTGCCGCTGTTGCTCTCCGAGTTAAACACCGGCGGTGGATTTTTCAGAAAATCCTGAGGTGCCTCAGTTCTTTCAAAGCTCTTTCTGCCTCCCGAATTACGGTTAAAGCCACCCTTGTTCTGCTTTCCGTTGCTGTCAAATTTTTTTCTGGGCATTTCAGGCAAAGCTTTTTTTATGGACAGAGCAATTTTACCGTCGTCTCCCAAGGACATTACTTTTACTTTGACAGCCTGACCTTCCTGAAGATGATCTTTTATATCGTTGACAAATGTATTTGCCACTTCTGATATATGTACCATTCCCGTAGTGTCTTTATCCAGCTCCACAAACGCTCCGAATTTTGTTATCCCCGTCACTTTACCTTCGTAAACTTTTCCGACTTCAAGCTGCATGCGTTATTATTTTCCTCCCGAATTAATTATTTTTTGATATTTGTTCAATAAGTTATTTGAATTACCGCCTAGCGGTAAAAAGCAACCCCATCAGCAGATTTAATCTGCGTCCACTATGTAAAATCTTCGTTCGTTGGGATAAGCATATCCCAAACGTTCAATGGCTATGCGTTCCATATATGCCGCTTCATCGTTTTCACTCAGCATTCTGACATATTCATCGTTCTGCTGCTTTGCTTCTGTGATTTTAGCCGAAATCTCTTCACTTTGCTTTTCGATCTGAGCGATCTCCACTCTTTGAGAAACTATGTTGGCAACTGCATATCCGATCAGACATACTATTGCAAAGACAACAAGCGGTTTTGAATAAAACTTTTTGCTTTTTTGGGATTTGTATTTTTTAGCTTCGTTTTTTGACAGCTTCCAATTCCTTTTTTTAACTTCTGCCAAACCGCTCTCTCCTTTCAACAGAGTTCAAACAGTAACCATTAACTAATTTTTATTATTATACACCAATTCTGCATCTACTTTCAAGGGCTTTTTGCCGTTTTTTTTACTTTTATAAAAATTTAAGTACTTTTTAACAAATCGTTTATGAAATAGCTTTGCTATTTTGGATATAAATCCTGTTATAGGTGCAAAAACAAACCTCCATATAGCTCCGAAAAACTTAGACAGAATTAAAACTACAAAGTTCCCCACAGTCAGCCTTTCGATAATACAGCCCACAAGCATACCCACAAAAACAAAGCCTCTTATACCCTTTGTCAGACCGGTGCAGAAAACAAAATAAGCAAACCCAAATAAAATAGTATATGCAAAATCCTCGATAAATAAAAACACTTTGCCGTGACTGATAGTATTCCTTATAACCCGGAGCATATCATAAATTATTCCCATGCCTGCTCCCAAAAGGCAGGCAAGCAAGAACAGTTCTGTCTCCGCTGCAATTTCAAGCTGCATCGGTTCCAATTCTCATCACCTCTTATTTAAAAATCTTTCCTATCGCCGTCAGTTTCTTCTTTCTGTTTTTCTCTCCGTAGCAAAGACTCCATACGTCCCCTTCTACGGAAATATCTCCGCTTTCAACGCTCATTTCGTTAATGTGAAGATTTTTACCCCGAATAGCCAGCTCTCCCAACTGTGTAAATAAGCGTATCTCCTCTTCGTTAAAGCTGTCAACATCGGTAACTCCCGACAACACAAGATGATTTCGGTTCTCAAGAATCAAATTATGTTTTCCTCCCTGTATTTCAGACATAGCGACTCCTCCTTTGGTCGAATATACTATTATATATATTAAGTTTTTCTGTTCCGTATGACAAATAAACCGTATAGAAAGTCCGCCTTATCAGAAATTAGAAGTTAGATGTTAGAGGTTAGAAATATGGTATGATGGTGTTTTTTTCTTTTGCTTCTTACGTTTTTTAACCCTTTATGCACTAATTACGAATCATGCACAGAAATAAGATTCAAAAATTGTGCAAAA
>JBJERB010000003.1:0-5136 GCA_051882055.1 Oscillospiraceae bacterium | reverse complement strand
ATTAAAAATGAGAAATGCTAAGTTTATTCGGTATAGCCGAGTAAAAGGAGGAACTAAAATGAACGTAAAAGTTGACAAGGAAGGCTGTATAAGCTGCGGTATTTGCGTAAATACCTGTCCCGATGTTTTTGAATTTGACGACGATGATAAATCAACGGTGATAAAAGAGCCGGAAGAGTATGAGGAGGACGAAGTCAGAGATGCAGCAGAAAGCTGTCCTGTTTCTGTAATTCATATTGAAGATTAGACATGAAAAACGGGCGATTAGTCGCCCGTTTTTTTATGTGCATTGTGCATTAAATCATATAATCTCCCACTATCTGTTTTTCGTAAGCAACAAGATCCTCAAGGGTTATAGAATCCACCACTCCGTTTATGGCGTCGTATAATTTCTCCCATACCATAAGAGTAGCACATGAACCGCTCCGCTCACAAGTGTTCACATTGCTCTCAAGACAGGCTACGGGAGCAAGGCTTCCCTCGGTAAGCCTTAAAATCATACCAACTGTGTAGCTTTTTAATGGATGGGTGAGCCTGTAACCTCCGCCGGCACCCCTTACGCTCTGAACATAACCTGCTCTTCCTAAAATCGAAATAATCTGTTCAAGATATTTGTCCGATATATTCTGCCTCTTTGCAATGTCTTTTATAGGCGTATATCCTCCGTTATCGTGCATTGCAAGATCAAGCATCAATCTTAAAGCATATCTTCCCTTTGTTGATATTTTCAAAGTTCTCATTCCTTTACTTTAAAATAAATTCAATCTACATATATCATACTACATTAATATGAAATTGTCAAGAAAAGAATGAGTGATTCCTTAATCTGCCTTTGCCTATAAATTCGCAGCAATAAAAAGTCTTATAAATCTCCATAAAATCATTAAGAAATATAATATCATAAATACGTTAAAAAATACCGTGCAATATTTTTGTCCCGATGTAAGCACACCCTGTGGCTCGGGTCCGATCTTTAACTGATAATATCTTGTTAAAAACACATATACGCCAACTAAGATAATCGCAATTATACAGATGTAGTATATAACTTCAGGCCAGCCAAATACATCGCAGAAATCCAGATAACTTGCTACAGCGTTATTCGCCATGTGAATAAGAATGGTAGGAATAATTGAATTACAATGAACGGCAATAAGCCCGTAAACCAAAGCTCCGGCGAAAGCCGATACAGCCTGTGGAATATTTCCGTGCATAAGTCCGAAAATCAATGCGGAAAAGAATACTGCGAGCCACTTTCCGAAAGGCTTTAATAAGGTCAGAATAACCCCTCTGTATATCATCTCCTCAGCTATGGGGCCTATGATTATTACATATAAAACCTGTAGAAAAACAGTTAAGCCGCTTGCCTGATTAATTGTAAAATCCGTTTCAGGAACAGTTAATCCCGCCGATTTCATGAAAAGCGTAAAATATGCCACAAGAGCGGACGCAGCTAAATTTATGACCATGCATACAGGAAACCATTTTACCGCTTGTTTAACATGAGTTTTTTTAGGAAGAAGCATTTCACTGAAATCAATATTCATTGCCGTAATAGCTATAATCATGGTTATAACCAGACTGGAAAACACCACAAACAGATTTCCCAGCATGGAAAAAAGGGATGAATTTATTAATTCCTGATTGCTTCTTAAGTATGCCAACACCTGATTAAAGCTCAAGGTAATCTCATGATTATAATAGGCATATACAAGATAATAATAAATGTCAAGAAAAATATCACTGATAAGATTGTATATTAAAAGCAACGCTCCCAATTTTGAGGCATTTATTCTAAGTGCACTTTTTTCACGCCTTTTAGCTTCATTTAACTGATAATAATAATCATTCTGAGAATTAAAATTGTTGTAAAAAACCATATGCTCCTCCAAATAAACAACTGCCTATCTCATTGACTTGATTGCGTCAAAAATCCTTTGTGAAATATACGGTTTGTTCATTGTATATAAATGTATTCCGTCAACCCCGTTGGCAATAAGGTCAATTATCTGGTCAATGGCATAAGCAATTCCTGCATCTTCCATGGCCTTTGGGTTGTTTTCAAACCGATTAAGCATACGTGACAGCTTTCTCGGAATAGACGCTCCGCACATTGTTGCCATTCTCATAACCTGATTTTTGTTGGTCACAGGCATGACGCCTGCTTCAATAGGTACATTTATCCCTGCAAGCCGAGCTTTTTCAAGAAAGCTGTAAAAATCATCATTATTGAAAAAAAGCTGGGACATAAGATGCTCTGCACCGCTGTCAACCTTATGCTTCAAATTAAGGATATCCGAAACCATATCTTCGCTGTCAGGGTGCGATTCGGGATAGCAGGCTCCGGAAACGTTAAAATCTCCCTTAGATTTTATATATGATACAAGTTCGTCTGCATGAGCAAAATCATGCTTGGGAGGAACATCGGGATTTATGTCACCTCTCAGAGCAAGAATATTGCTTACCCCCGCATTTTTTAAATTATTAAGTATAATGTCAATATCAGACTTTGAATTATTCACACAGGTTAAATGTGCAATGGGCATAATATTGTATTTATTTTTTATAATTGAACAAATTTCACAGGTGGAATTGTCCGCAAGATTTCCTCCCGCACCGTAGGTAACGCTTATAAAATCGGGCTTTAAATCTTTCAGACCGTCCAAGGTTTCATAAATTGTTTCTATTCCGCTTGTTTTTTTGGGCGGAAATATTTCCAGTGAAAAAACAGGCTTTTTTGCTTTAAACAGCTTTTTCATCTTCATTTTGCAGTTTCCTTTCAATGAATATATATTATCTTATTAATTATAACATATTATATATACTAATTGCAAATTTTATTGTAGTTTTTATTTATTAATAAAATGTAAATAAACTATATATATTATGTTGTAACTATTGCATTTTATCAATCAATGAGTATAATTAAATATAGATTAGCACTCTATCGGTTAGAGTGCTAAAAGCAAAAGAAAGGATGTAACAATTATGGAAACAAAACAGTTTAAAGCTGAATCAAAAAGATTATTGGATATGATGATCAATTCAATTTACACTCACAAGGAGATTTTCCTCCGAGAGCTTATTTCAAATGCAAGCGACGCTATTGATAAGCTCTATTTCAAATCATTGACGGATACAAGCATTGGGATCAAGAAGGACGATTTTGCCATTGAAATCAAGGTTGATAAAGAAAACCGTACTCTTACCGTATCCGATAACGGCATAGGAATGACCGAAGAGGATTTGGAAAATAACCTGGGAACTATCGCCAACAGCGGGTCCTTCTCGTTTAAAAATGATAATGACTTAGGTGACGACGTTGATATTATCGGACAGTTTGGTGTGGGATTTTATTCCACTTTTATGGTTGCCAAAGAAGTGACCGTCTATACAAAGGCTTACGGTTCAGATAAAGGATACAAGTGGCAGTCTGACGGCGTAGAGGGTTATACCATTGAGGAATGGGATAAGGAAAAAGCAGGAACTGAAATTGTTCTCAAGCTGAAAGACAATACAGATGATGAAAATTACGACGAATATCTTGAGCAGTACGAGATTCAGTCGTTAGTCAAGAAATATTCTGATTATATCCGCTTTCCAATAAAAATGGAAGTTGAACATACACACTATGACGAAAAAGGTGAAAACCCCGAAATCGTCAAGGAAATTGAAACTCTTAACAGCATGACCCCCATATGGAAGAAAAACAAAAACGAACTTAAAAACGAGGATTACAACAATTTCTACAAAGAAAAATTTATGGACTATGAAGAGCCGATAACTCACATTCATTCCAAAAACGAAGGCGTTGCCACTTATGACGCACTGCTTTACATTCCGGGACATGCTCCTTTTGATTTTTATTCAAAGGACTACGAAAAGGGTCTTCAGCTTTATTCCAGCGGAGTAATGATAATGGAAAAATGCTCCGATCTGCTGCCGGATTATTTCAGCTTTGTAAAAGGCCTTGTTGACTCGGAAGATTTATCCTTGAACATATCCCGTGAAATGCTCCAGCATGACAGACAGCTGAAAATAATCGCAAAGAATGTAGAGAAATCTATCAAAAACGAGCTTACAAAGCTTTTGAAGAACGACAGAGAAAAATATCTGAAATTCTACGAGGCATTCGGACTTCAGTTCAAATTCGGAATTTACCAAAGCTACGGTGCCGCAAAAGACACATTACAGGATCTGCTCATGTTCCCGTCCTCATTTGACGGCAAAAATGTAACGCTTTCCGAATATGTTGACAGAATGAAAGACGGTCAGGAAGAAATCTATTACGCCTGCGGTGAAAGCATTGCGAGAATTGAAATGCTACCACAGCTTGAAAGCGTAAAGGACAAGGGATATGAAGTACTCTACTTTACTCAGGACGTAGACGAATTTGCTATTAAAATGATGATGGAATACAAAGGCAAAAAATTCAAATCCATTTCCGATGTTGATCTTGAGCTTGAAACAGAAGAAGAAAAGGAAGAGACCAAAAAGGCTTCCGAAGAGAATCAGGATATGTTTAAATTCATGAAAGAAGCACTGGGAGACAAAGTTAAAGACGTAAGAATTTCCACAAAGCTGAAAAGTCACCCTGTATGCCTTTCTGCCGACGGAAACATTACTATTGAAATGGAAAAGGTGCTTAACTCAATGCCTCAGAACGAAGGCAAGCCGGTAAAAGCCGAGAAATGTCTTGAACTGAATCCTAATCATCCGGTATTTGAAAAGCTGAAAGATCTTTATACTTCTGACAAGGACAAGCTGAAAGATTACACCCGGATCCTTTACTCACAGGCATTGCTTATTGAAGGAATCTCCATTGAAAATCCCGTAGAATTTGCTAATCTGATTTGTGGTCTGATGGTATAACTCATACAAACCAATTCAAAAAAAACGCACGTCCCATATGGAACGTGCGTTTTTAAATTATCTTTAAACTCTTTCAGAAATTTTGTTCATAATGAGACGTTTACGTGCAATTTTCTGCCCAAAAACCGCTATATATGGAAGGCTTTTTTATTACTCCGTTCTTAGTGCTACCACAGGGTCTTTCTTAGCTGCAACACGGGACGGGAACAATCCTGCAATCAGCGTAAGTATCATACTTATGATTACCAATATAACTGCACCGAC
>JBJERB010000002.1:27627-29723 GCA_051882055.1 Oscillospiraceae bacterium | reverse complement strand
AAACAAATAATTTAAATAAACGGGGCGTTGTGGGAAACCGACAGGTTACGCCGTGGCCTACAGACGTTAGAGGTTAGACGTTAGAGGTAGATGTTAGATATTAGATATTAATTATTGCATGGGATTTAACGGACAGGTTGTGCCGTGAGCGAACAATGCCGTTTTTTATATCTGACGGGACGTCGGGGACGCCGTCCCCTACATAAATAGTGAGTTTTGAGGCTTTTTTTGCACGCAAACGTACAACAATGAACAGAATAATCAAAATTAAAAAATAAAATTAATTATTTGCACAAAAATTGCACACTCATTTTAGTGAGTGTGCAAAATTTTTATAGACTATTCTATTATTTAACATGGCGATTTTCTTGTTTCAAACTTTCAACGTCTGATATCTAAGGAATCTCTTATTACTGCAAATCCCCACGATTGAACTCCGAAAGCTCAAGACCTTCGTTACGCTCCAACGCCCAACGGATATTCCACTCGCTGGTGAAAAGCAACAGGTAATTTCCTTTAAAATCCTGCACAAGCTTTGTATCACTGCTTAATTTCAGCGACTTAGGGTCGATATCCTTATTATCGATCCAACGTATATATGAAAACGGCAGACCTTCTTCAACCATATCCACATTATATTCATTCTTCATTCGATATTTGAATACATCAAATTGCAGGACGCCCACAACTCCCACAATAACCTCTTCCATACCGGTCATAGGCTCATGGAAAATCTGAATTGCACCTTCCTGTGCAATCTGAGTCGTACCCTTGACAAACTGCTTTCTTTTCATGGTATCCTTTGCCCTGACCCTTTCAAAATGCTCCGGAGCAAAGGTTGGAATACCTTCAAATTCAAACTTTTTCTTAGGGGAACAAACCGTATCGCCTATAGAAAAAATACCCGGATCAAACACGCCGATTATATCCCCTGCATAGGCTTCATCAATAATTTCACGTTCCTGTGCCATAATCTGCTGAGGCTGAGAAAGCCGCATTTTCTTATTACCCTGAACATGAAGAACGTCCATATCTTTATCAAATTTTCCCGAACAGATTCGCATAAATGTAATTCTGTCACGGTGAGCTTTATTCATATTCGCCTGTATCTTAAACACAAAAGCAGAAAAATCCTCACTGAACGGATCAATAAGCCCCTCCGAAGAATTTCTCGGAGTAGGGGAAGTTGTCATCTGCAAAAAGTTTTCAAGGAACGGTTCAACTCCGAAATTAGTCAATGCCGAACCGAAAAACACAGGAGAAAGCTGGCCCTTATGCACTTTTTCAATATCAAACTCGGTACTTGCTCCGTCAAGAAGCTCGATATCGTCCATAAGAGTACTATGATTTTCTTCGCCGATAAGCTGTGCAATACTCGAGTCATTCAAATCCACTTCCGTTGCGGCAACCTGATGATTTCCTCCCGTAGCCTCAAAGGAAATTATATGTCTTTTATCACGGTCATAAACACCCTTGAAATCTTTACCCGAACCGATAGGCCAATTCACGGGATAGGTTTCGATTCCCAGTTCATTTTCGATCTGGTCGATTAAATCAAATGGATTTCTTGACTCTCTATCCATTTTATTTATAAAAGTAAAAATAGGAATATGACGCATTACACAAACCTTGAACAGCTTTCTGGTCTGATTCTCAACACCCTTTGACGCATCGATAACCATAACCGCCGAATCGGCTGCCATAAGCGTACGGTAGGTATCCTCCGAGAAATCCTGATGTCCGGGGGTATCGAGAATATTTATACAATAGCCCTCATACTGAAACTGCATAACCGACGAAGTAACAGAAATTCCTCTTTGCTTTTCGATTTCCATCCAGTCGGAAACTGCATGGCGTGCCGATTTCTTACCCTTAACAGCTCCCGCCTGTGCAATAGCTCCGCCGTAAAGGAGAAATTTCTCAGTCAGTGTGGTTTTACCTGCGTCGGGGTGGGAGATAATCGCAAAGGTTCGTCTACGTTTAATTTCCTTTTCTAACTCGTTCAAAATTCTTTCCTCCAAAGATAAAATCAATATCTTTAATATTATACAACAAATAATAATAAATTGCAAGGATCAGTAAAAAAGAGATTTCAG
>JBJERB010000002.1:0-27527 GCA_051882055.1 Oscillospiraceae bacterium | reverse complement strand
CAACATGACGGATACATTAGTAAACTGGTTTGCCACCAATCTTGACGGACTTCCCAAAGAGCTTATTACATTTATTATTTCTATGGTTCCGATACTTGAATTAAGAGGAGGATTTATTGCCGCCGCATTATTCAAGATACCATATCTTCAGGCTTTGCCCATTTGCATTATCGGAAACATTATTCCCATACCGTTTATACTCCTTTTCATCAACAAAATCTTTGCATGGATGAAAACCACAAAGCATTTAGGAAAAATTGCTCTGAAGCTGGAAAGCAAGGCTTTATCAAAATCTGATACCATAAGAAAATTTGAATTTTTAGGCTTAGTCTTATTTGTAGGAATACCTCTTCCCGGAACAGGTGCATGGACAGGTGCTTTGATCGCATGTCTTCTGGAAGTTAAAATGAAAAAAGCCGTTCCTGCAATTTTCCTGGGATTACTTCTTGCAACCACAATTATGAGCTTTATAACATATGTTTTACCTTATATAATTTCATTATTCTAAAAAAACAAACTGTATATCCGTATTGGGATGTACAGTTTTTCTATCGAAAAAATCTGAACGGGTTTACAATTTCTAACCTCTGACATCTAACTTCTATCCGACCTTTCCTGCTGAGAAAAGACACAGCCGCAATAATCCTGACGGTAAAGGTTATACTCTGCCGAAAGCGTGATAGAACGCTTATATCCCTCTTTTTTCTTGAAATCCGCAGGAAGATTTTTTACCTGATAGATCTGTGACAGCTCCGTCGATATTTCATTCAGCTTTTGGGCATTCTTATAAGGAGAAATGGACAGTGTTGTTGTAAACCAATCGAAATTTTTCTCTTTTGCAATCTTTGCGGTTTCCTCAAGCCGCAGCTTATAGCAGGCAAAGCATCTCTCCCCTCCTTCGGGAATATTCTCCAAGCCTTTAACAGCACTATAAAACTCTTTATCATCAAATCTGCCCTCAATAAAATCCACGGGATTTTTTGCGGGGAGCTGTGAAATCAGCCGTTTTTGCTCAGCAACACGTTTCAGATACTCCTCTTTGGGATAGATATTGGGATTATAATAAAAAACCGTGATTTTAAAATACTGAGAAAGATACTCCAGCACGTATGACGAGCAGGGAGCACAGCAACTATGAACAAGCAGTGTGGGGACTTCCCCGCTCTGTTTTGTTTTTTCTATTATTTTATCAAGCTGTTTCTGATAATTAATTTTCTGCATAATCCTGCTCCTTAAAAATCACATAACCATTATCAAAGTTCCTGCGGTAATAAGTACAGCACCTATTAATGATTTTACGGTAAAACTCTCATGCAGGAAAACAAACGCCAGTACCAATGTAATTACAACGCTAAGCTTATCCACCGGCACCACCTTTGAAACGCTTCCCATTTGCAGAGCCTTATAATAGCACAGCCACGAAGCCCCTGTTGCAAGTCCCGACAAAATCAGAAATATCCAGCTTCTTTTACTTATATCCGTTATTCCGCCCTGTTTATTTGTAATAAACACCATAGCCCACGCCATAAATACAACTACAACGGTACGCAAAGCGGTTGCCAGATTAGAATTTACTCCGTCTATACCGATTTTTGCTAAAATTGAAGTCAACGCTGCAAACACTGCCGAAAGCAAAGCGAATACCAGCCACATAGATGTCACTTCCAATAAAATTTATCTTTCCATTAAATTATAACACAATTTTTTATTTTTCGCAATAACAGAATAATTCTTCTTATTACGGACAAAATAATACCAAATTACATGTGACCGAAAAGGAGATCTGCAAATTGCGTAAAACAACTCATATATTAAAAAACACTCCCAGTATTATTTCCTCCGCTGCAATCGGCGGCAAAATGGAAAGCGAAGGACCGCTCGGAGATTATTTTGACAAAATAAACGAGGATCCATACTTATCCACCGACACCTTTGAAAAAGGTGAAAGCCAGCTTCAGAAGCAGGCAATTCTTCACGCTTTACAAAAGTGCGAACTGGATGAATCGGAAATTGACGTCATGTTCGGCGGAGATCTTTTAAACCAATGCGTAAGCACAACCTACGGAATAAGGGACTTTGAAATCCCTTTCCTCGGCATATACGGAGCCTGTTCCACCATGGCGGAGGGGTTACTTTTATCTTCCCTTTTTGTTGACGGAGGATATGCAAAGAAAGCTCTTGCGGTTACGTCGTCTCACTTCTGCTCTGCCGAAAGACAATACCGTTTCCCTCTTAATTACGGCGGTCAGCGTCCTCCTACAGCTCAATGGACAGCTACTGCAAGCGGTTCCCTTATTGTATCCAAAAAAGACAAACCGCCCTACATCAGAGCGGTTACGGTAGGAAAAATAGTTGACATGGGAGTTACCGACGCAAACAACATGGGTGCTGCCATGGCTCCTGCGGCATTTGACACCCTAAATCAATTTTTCAAGGACACAGGCTTAAAGCCGGATTTCTTTGACGCTATTGTTACAGGCGACTTAGGAAAAGTAGGAAGCAGAATACTCTGCGAGCTGTTTGAACGTGAAAACATAAGCATCCGAGAGAATCACAAGGACTGCGGAATGATGCTTTACTCATTTGAAGGCCAGGACGTTCATGCAGGAGGAAGCGGATGCGGCTGTGCAGGAAGCGTGCTTTGCGGGTATTTTATTCCTCAGCTGAAAAGCGGTTCTATAAAAAATATTCTATTTGCCGCAACGGGAGCATTGATGTCTCCCACTATGAGCCAGCAGGGAGAATCCATTCCCGGAATATCCCATGCGATCTGGATTTCCCACGAGCCGGACGAAGGTATGCCGGATATTAAATTCGATTGATAAAAGGACAGGTGATAATATGGAATATTTATGGGCATTTCTGATAGGAGGGCTTTTCTGTGCAATCGGTCAGGTGCTGATTGATTTTACAAAGCTTACTCCTGCAAGAATCCTTGTGGCATATGTTGTGGCAGGAGTTGCACTGGGTGCATTAGGGATCTACAAGCCGTTAATTGACTTTGCAGGAGGCGGAGCCACAGTACCGTTGACAGGCTTCGGGTATCTGCTTGCAGACGGAGTCAAAAAGGCGGTAGACGAAAACGGTTTCCTCGGCATATTTACAGGAGGGTTTACCGCTTCCGCCGCAGGAATCTGTGCTGCTCTGACTTTTGGTTTTATTGCGGCATGTGTTTCAAGAAGCACGCCTAAAAAATAAAATTCAAAAAGCACGTTTCTCTACTATTCAGCAGCAAGTAAACAAGGCGGTCGTAACGACCGCCTCAATTTTATTATTTTCTTTTAGCTAAATATTCACGCAAATCTTCAAGTGCTTCATTAAACCGCTGTGAACGTGCGGTAGGGTGAGCAAGGATATAATCCTTCTTGAAAAATCCCAGCTTTTCCGCATGTCTTTTTCTTTCTGCACGAAGTTTTTCGATTTTCGCATTGAGCTGAGCAGCAGCTTCGGTCTCTTCAAACCGTTCAGCAAGCTCTTCTTTTGTTTTTGCAATTTCTTCTTTAATCTGAGTAATTGCCGCAAGTATTTTATTGACGTCAAGGGCAGTACGAATTGCATATACAAGGTCTGATACAAACAACACCGAAACGGCGGTATCCACAATCACAAGTACAACCGTTGGGCTGCCTAAAACCATATTTTCTATAGGATTATGAATCACATAAATAAGAAACAGGGACAACACTCCCCAGAAAAGTGATGATTTCAGGCAAATATAGCCTTTAACATTGAATTTTCTATCGCTATAATCCCAGTATTTCATTTTCAACAGTTTTTCCATAATCCAACCGGTAATGAATTCAAGAGCCGTAGTACCAACCATTCCGAAAACATACACCAAAACCGGATTATCTTTTACCGGCAATGTAACAAACAATATGACTATTGCTCCAAATCCGTAAATCGGAAGCAGAGGGCTTCGCAGAAATCCTCTGTTAACGAATTTTTTACTTGTAACAGATACGATGGCAGACTCAATACACCAGCCGATAAAGCAATATATATAAAAGAATATAAGCCACTGAAGAATGTTATAACTATACATAATTATCACCGACCTCACAAATGAAGTATCTCCTTATTCTAATTTTTATGTATTATTGTATTATATAGTATAGCTTTATTATTGATAAATGTCAATATTTATCGAAACAAAACAACTTTACTGATTTCTAATAACTTAGGCAGATGTCCTCCCGCCTATAAGGCGTCAGCTAACCCTGCCCCTTATTGAACATATGAATTTTTTTGTTTGTTTTTATATCATTTTTTTTGATTTTGATGTATTTTAGAGCTTTTTAAAAAAAAATATGAAATTTTTCCTTTTGCCACTTGCAAAAAGGAATTTTTTGTGATATAATTTAGGAGCAATGCATTTCGAGGGGAGTGCATTACTCAATTTACATTCTCTATCCGAAATACTTGAGACAATTTATAAGATGGGAGTAATTTATATGGCATTGAAAAACGAATACCTTCAGAAGGTATACGAACAGGTTGAAAAAAGAAATCCCGGTGAATCCGAATTTCTTCAGGCAGTTTACGAAGTTCTCGAAAGCCTTATCCCTGTAGTTGAAAAAAGACCGGATATTGTTGAAGCAGGTATTATCGACAGAATCGTTGAACCTGAAAGACAGATTATTTTCCGTGTTCCTTGGGTTGACGACAACGGCAAGGTTCAGGTAAACAGAGGTTTCAGAGTTCAGTTCAACTCTGCAATCGGTCCTTACAAGGGCGGTTTAAGACTTCATCCTTCAGTTTGTGCTTCAGTAATCAAATTCCTTGGATTTGAGCAGATCTTCAAGAACAGTCTTACAGGTCTTCCCATAGGCGGAGGCAAGGGCGGTTCAGACTTTGACCCAAAGGGCAAATCTGACGCTGAGGTTATGAGATTCTGCCAGAGCTTTATGACAGAGCTTTCAAAGCACATCGGTGCTGACACAGACGTTCCTGCCGGCGACATCGGAACAGGTGCAAGAGAGATCGGATATATGTACGGTCAGTACAAGAGACTCCGCAATGAATTTACAGGCGTTTTGACCGGAAAAGGTCTTTCATACGGCGGTTCTCTCGCAAGAACTGAGGCTACCGGATACGGTCTTTGCTATTTCACTGACGAAATGATCAAGTGCATGAAGAACGAAAGCTTTGAAGGAAAGACAGTTGTAATTTCCGGTTCAGGTAACGTAGCTATTTATGCTACACAGAAAGCAACAGAGCTTGGCGGCAAAGTCGTTGCACTTTCCGATTCCAACGGATACATTTACGATCCTAACGGAATCAAACTTGATGTTGTTAAGCAGATCAAGGAAGTTGAAAGAGGAAGAATCAAAGAATACGTTAACCGTGTTGAAGGTGCAACATACACAGAAGGCTGCAAAGGCATCTGGACAATTCCTTGCGACATTGCTCTTCCTTGTGCTACACAGAACGAGCTTGACGGCGAATCAGCAGACGCTCTTATCAATAACGGTGTATTTGCTGTTGCCGAGGGTGCTAACATGCCATCAACTCCTGAAGCTATTGAAAAATTCCATGCTGCAGGCGTACTATTCGGACCGGCAAAGGCTGCAAATGCAGGCGGTGTTGCTACATCAGCACTTGAAATGTCACAGAACAGCGAAAGACTTTCATGGACATTTGAAGAGGTTGACGCTAAGCTCAAGAACATTATGATCAACATTTTCCACAACTCATTCGATGCTGCAAAAGAATACGGCATGGACAACAATCTGGTTGCAGGTGCAAACATTGCAGGCTTCATGAAAGTTGCCGACGCTATGATGTGGCAGGGTGTTGCATACTAAGTCCTAGCCCGGACGGGGCAATACACGATATCATTTTGATTGATAAAATGTGAATAACAAAACAAATCACGGCTCATCTCGAATTTGAGATGAGCCGTTTTAATAATCTCTATTTGGACAAAAAGCATAAATCCCCCACAAAGACTTGTGGAGGATTTAATAATATGAGGTTTATTTTTATGAAGTTATAATCAAATTATTTACCGTAATATGCCTTGAGGTATATTTCCTTGATTTCGCTCATAAGAGGATATCTTGGGTTAGCACCTGTACACTGGTCGTCAAATGCGTCCTCAACCATATTATCAAGAGTATCAAGGAAGTATTTCTCATCAACGCCGTAATCTGCGATTGTCTTTTTAATACCTACTGATTCCTTGAGATCTTCTATTCCCTTAATGAAGTTTTCAAGGGTCTCTTCATCAGTTTTACCTGTAAATCCGCAGAAGTTTGCACATTCAACATATCTCTCAAGAGTATGAGGATATTTATACTGTGAGAATGTTCCCATCTTACGAGGTTTCGGATCAGCATTAAATCTCATTACCTCAGTGATAAGAAGTGCGTTTGCAACACCGTGAGGCAGGTGATGATAAGCACCCAGCTTATGAGCCATTGAGTGACATACACCAAGGAATGCATTAGCAAATGCCATACCTGCCATTGTTGAAGCGTTAGCCATTTTTTCACGAGCTTCAACGTCTGTCTGTCCGTTTTCATAAGCTCTCGGCAGATATGTGAAGATAGTCTTCATAGCCTTAAGTGCAATACCGTCTGTATAATCAGTAGCCATAACGGAAGCATAAGCTTCAAGTGCATGAGTCAAAGCGTCGATACCTGATGCAGAAGTAAGTCCCTTAGGAGCACTCATCATCAGATCTGTATCAACGATTGCCATATTTGGCATGAGCTGATAGTCAGCCAAAGGATATTTTGTTCCTGTCTTTTCGTCTGTGATAACTGCGAAAGGAGTAACTTCAGAACCTGTACCGGAAGAAGTAGGAACTGCGATAAAGTAAGCTTTTTCACCCATTTTAGGGAATGTATAAACTCTCTTACGGATATCGATAAATCTCATTGCCATATCAAAGAAGTCAGCGTCCGGATGCTCATAAAGAACCCACATTATCTTAGCAGCGTCCATTGCAGAACCGCCGCCCAGTGCGATAATTACATCAGGCTCAAATTCACGAAGAATTTTTACACCTTCCAATGCACAAGCAAGAGTCGGGTCAGGAGCAACCTCGCAGAATGTTTCGTGAACGATTCCCATTTCATCAAGTTTATCTGTAATCGGTTTTGTATAACCGTTTTTGCCCAAGAACTTATCTGTAACAATAAATGCTCTCTTTTTGCCCATTACGTTTTTCAATTCATCAAGGGCAACAGGGAGACAACCTTTTTTGAAGTAAACCTTTTCAGGTGCTCTGAACCAAAGCATATTCTCTCTCCTCTCAGCAACTGTCTTGATATTCAAAAGATGTTTAACACCTACGTTTTCTGAAACGGAGTTTCCGCCCCATGAACCGCATCCAAGAGTAAGTGAAGGAGCAAAGTCGAAGTTATAGAGGTCGCCGATACCGCCCAATGAAGAAGGAGTATTAACGATAAGACGGCATGTTTTCATTCTTTCAGCAAACTTATTGAGCTTTTCTCTCTCATTTACATTATCAATCCAAAGAACTGAGGTATGACCGAGACCGCCGTTATTTTCAAGCAATGTGCAGGCGATATCGAGAGAGTCGTCAAAATTCTTTGACTTATACATACCGAGAATAGTTGTGAGCTTTTCATGTCCGAATGCTTCATCGGGATCTGTGCTTGTTGCTTCACCGATAAGAACTTTTGTATCTTCGGGAACTTCAAAGCCCGCCATTTTTGCTATTGTAACAGGACGCTGACCAACGATTTTTGCATTAAGCGCACCGTTGATAAGCATTGTATTTCTGATTTTATCAGCCTCTTCGTCGTTAAGGAAGTAGCAGCCTCTCTTAATGAATTCCTTTTTAACTTCGTTATAAACGCTCTTATCAGCGATAACTGTCTGCTCTGTTGCACAGATCATACCGTTATCAAATGTTTTGGAATGAATAATTGAGTTTACTGCATTAACGATATCAGCAGAAGAATCAATAATTGCAGAAGCGTTACCTGCACCAACGCCGAGAGCAGGAGTACCGGAAGAATAAGCAGCCTTAACCATTCCGGGACCTCCGGTAGCCAGAATCGTATCGGATTCTCTCATGATCATATTTGTAAGATCAAGAGAAGGAACGTCTATCCAACCGATGATACCCTTAGGAGCACCGGCTTCAACAGCAGCTTCATAAACAATCTTAGCAGCTGCAATGGTACAATCCTTAGCACGTGGGTGAGGAGAAATAATGATACCGTTTCTTGTTTTAAGACAAATAAGAGTCTTGAAAATAGCGGTAGATGTTGGGTTAGTTGTAGGGATTACAGCACCGATAAGACCGATTGGTTCATAAAGTCTCATTGTACCGAATTCTTTATTTTCATCAAATACGCCGCATGTCTGTACATTTTTATAAGCGTTATAAATATGCTCGGCAGCATAGTTATTCTTGATTACTTTATCTTCAACTATTCCCATGCCTGTTTCTTCAACAGCCATTTTTGCAAGAGGGATTCTTGCCTTATTTGCAGCGATAGCCGCAGCTTTAAAAATCTTGTCAACCTGTTCCTGCGTATAGGTAGCGAAAATTTCCTGAGCTTTTCTTACTTCAGCAATCTTAGCTTCAAGAGTTTCAACGCTGTCTACCAATGCAGGTGTTTCATTCTTAGCCATAAAATAAACCTCCAAATAAATTTTTTAGCTTTTAAAACATCGATTGAGGACAAAACTTACATTCAGACGCATTTTGACCGTCTTTTACGTTTATCCTTTGTAATATATTATATATGTTTGTTATTTTTTTGTCAATCTGCTAACCTAACAGCTTTTTTTATAATTTTAGCCCAATTATTATGTATTATACACAAAACAGGATTTTCTTTTTATATATTATCGCCAAATATGATTCGTCAAATTGCACAATATTTTACAAGAAAAATTCCATATTTACGAAATTCTCCAAAAAACGCCACTTAAATTTATGTATAAATAATTAATAAAAAGACAATAATAAATAAACATTTGTGAAAATAACGAAAAGGTGTTGACATATACGAATTGGTGTAGTATAATATAGACAGCAAGAAAACAGATGAAAATTAACGTTATTTTTAACAACAGCATTGTTGAAAATTTCAATCTGTAATCTTAAAGCGATGTAACCTAAACTTATAATTTTGTTATTATCGTAATTTTGAATAATGGGCAGCGTCCCTGATAAAAAGGAGAAATTTGCTATGGAACTTACCAACCACATTGCTGAAAGCGAGCTTTACGATGTTTATGAATCTGACGGAATGGCTGTCAGAGTTTACAAAAAACCGGAATACAAAGAAAAATGTTTATATGCTGCTTTGACTCACGCACGTGTTGAAACCACACTATGTCATTCATCAATAAAGATGCCTATTATACATAATGTATCTGTTATTGACGGTCACTGGTCAATTACCATGGACTGGATCAAAGGAAAAACTCTTGCAGAGCTTATTGAAGAAAATCCCGACAAAGCGGAATCTTATATTTCTAAAATGGTAGACATACAGTGTGAGATACATGCTCAGTACATGCCTCTGCTTTCAAAGCTTAAAGATAAAATGTCAAGACAGATTAAAACTCTGGGACAAATTGACGAAATCAAAAAATATGAATTGCTTACCCGTCTTGATTCAATGCCAAAGCACATCAAGCTTTGTCACAACAATCTTGAACCAAGAAATATTATAATCAATGACGAGGGTACATATGTAATCGACTGGGGTTCTGCAAGACAGGGAAATGCTTCCGCAGACGTTGCAAAAACATATTTGCTCATGTGTCTGCATCATCCCAAGCTGGCTGATTATTATCTGAACAAATATTGTCAGACTTCAGGAACATCCAAGAAATATGTTCAGGGCTGGCTGCCGATTGTTGCTGCAGCACAGCTTGAAAAGAACATAGAATCCGAAAAGGAATTCCTGCTCAAGTGGATTGATGTAGTAGAATATGAGTAAACTTAAACTTGCTTTAAGTTTTAAAACTTAAATATATTTTAACCTTCTAATGTAAAACGGCTGTTCGCTCGGACAGTCGTTTTGCATGAAACTGATTTGTTAAAAACCTCTAAATGAAACAATTAACCCGGCTGCGTTTTGTGACAAGCGTAGTTTTTTTATTATGCAGACAAAATTCTCTTTACAAAACATTTCACCTGTGTTATAATTACAAACGTTATGTTAAATCTATGTTAACGCACAATATGAAAGGAATATATATCGGAGGATTTTGTCATGAAAAAAATTGCGGTGTATCTTATTATTGCTTGTACACTAATGATGTTTTCAGCTTGTGAAAAGCAAGCAGATTTATCTGCTGTCAAAGCTATCGACAATACCGACCAGCAATCTGTCTCCGACGAGGAAAGCAGCAAAGAAACATTTATAAACGAAATATCAAAAGAAAACTACACCGAGATACCGGAAGAAGCAACCGAAGCTTTGAACAGCGTTGCGGAAATCTCTAAAGAAATATATCCGGACGCTGACGGCAAATGGATGTATGGATACAACGGAAAAGAAAAGATCAACGGCGAGGATTGCTATGTATTTACCGTTTACACCGAAACGGAAGACAGCGGCAACAAATTAGGGGTAATCGCCAGGGCAACAAAGAGCGGAAATATTTATTCCATTGATGAAGACGCAGGCACTTACAAAAAAATACCTGCCAACGTGGAATTTGAAAATACATGGAGTCGAGATTAACTACATAATTTGAATACCGAAAGGCTGTTCCGAAAGGAGCAGTCTTTTTTTGCACCCTAACCACCAATTAAGCATATAATAAATCGTAAGAAAGCAAAACATAAGAATTGCAGTTAAAAAGCATTGTTGCCTGATGATTTGCAACAATTTGTTTATTGTGACGCAAAGCGAAAAGAAACACAATGCCATTAATATAACAAAGGTATGATGATCCATATGAAAAAGACGACTTTTCTATGTGCAGGCGGAGACGCCAGACAAATATATATGAGCCGTTTTCTTACCAAATACGGCAAGGTCTATACTTTCGGTATTGATGATTTCAGCGGAAAAACAGTCAGAATAACCCACCTTTCGGAAATCCCTGAAAAAGCGGATATACTTGTTCTGCCGTTAATGAAAAACGAAAATGCCGAAGTGGACTGCGGAGATATAGGCATAATAGACTGCTCTCTGTTTGTGCCTCATCTTAAAAAAAACGCCATAGTGACAGGCGGCAGATTAAGCACCCGTCAGATTGAGTTCTTCTCCGCTTTAGGCTTTGACGTTACCGACTATTTCAAAAGAGAAGAGCTGGTTATAAAAAACTGTATTCCAACTGCGGAAGGTGCATTGCAGCTTGCCATGCAAGAACTTGCAACTACAATTTACAAAAGCAGAGTTCTTATAATAGGATACGGCAGGGTTGGAAAAGCATGCGGAAAGCTATTCAATGCAGTGGGTGCAAAAACAGTATGTACGGCAAGAAAGCTATCCTCCCTTGCCGAAGCAGAAAATGCGGGACTTGAAGCATTTCAATTAAACGAGCTTTACGGACATATAGACAGTTTTGATTTAATTATAAACACTGTTCCCGCTATGATCCTTGACAGAAACTTACTGAAAGCGGTAGCCAAGGATACCTTAATTATAGATCTTGCATCTATACCCGGCGGAGTTGATTTTAAAGCGGCATCAGAACTAAACAAAAAGGCAATTCATGCTTTGTCGCTTCCGGGCAAAGTAGCACCTGTAACCAGCGGAGAGATAATAGCAAAAGCGATAAGAAATGTGATTACAGAAAGAGGTGGTTAGATGTCGCTTTCGGGAGTTAAAATAGGCTTTGGAATGTGTGGTTCATTCTGTACATTTCAAAAAGCATTTTCTGCGGCTAAAGAACTAACGGAACAGGGAGCGGAGGTTTATCCCATAATGTCCTTTAACGCTTCGGGCATTTCCACGAGATTCGGAACAGCCACAGACAACAGAACAAAATTTGAAAGCATCTGCAACAGGCAGATAATAAATACAATAGAAGACGCCGAACCTATCGGTCCGAAAAAGATGTTTGATATTCTTATAGTTGCCCCATGCACTGCAAACACCTTGGCTAAACTTTCAGTAGGAATTTCCGACACGCCGGTAACAATGGCTGTAAAATCCCATCTCAGAAACGGCAGACCTGTAGCAATAGCCGTTTCTACAAACGACGCACTTGCAGGCAGTGCCAAAAACATCGGTATGTTACAGAACTACAAGAACTATTATTTTGTACCATACTCCCAGGACAATTATCAAGGAAAGCCCAATTCTCTTGTTGCAGATTTCACGAAAATAAAAGAAACGGTTGAATATGCCCTTGAGGGAAAACAAATTCAACCAATTATTATAACTTAGGCAAGTCCCTTATTGAATATTAGATCGGCGGTCAATTTATTTTGACCGCCTTTTATATTACAATATAAAACAAATTAATCCCGAACAGCCCTCATTAATCATTCGTTCAACTGTTTCACGAAGCTTTAACCTTGCGTCATCGGGAAGCTTTGCAAGCTTACTGTGCAAGCCCTCATTAACAAGCTCGTTAAGCGATTTTCCGAAAATATTGGATTCCCATATCTTCTGAGGAGATTCCTCAAAATCATTAAGCATATACAAAACAAGCTCCTCTGACTGTTTTTCCGAGCCTACTATAGGTGCAACCTCTGTATTTATCGTCGCTTTCATCATATGTATTGAAGGAGCGGTAGCTTTAAGCCTTATGCCGTATTTACCACCCTGTTTTATGATTTCAGGCTCGTCAAGAGTCAATTCATCTGTTGATGGCATTACTATGCCGTAGCCTTTCTCTTCCACATCGTCAAGTGCTTGTGAGAACTTTGAAAACTTCTTTTTAATCTTAACAAGCTCAAGAATCTGAGGCATAAGGTCACTTTCATTTTGAATTGTAAGTCCCGTGGCCTCTCCGATTATCTTATAGAACAACTCAGGCTTGATTCCTACAGATATTACTGCCGAACCGCTTCCCAGATCTATACTTTTTACGCCGGTTTCCGTAATATGCTCGCAGGTTTTGATCTGCTCTGCACAGTCTTTGATCTGTCTGAGGTTTTTAAGCTGTGACGCCGCAGTTTTAATATGGCCGAAAATAGCTTCCTTCAACCAATGGCCTTTATCAAGAGTATTGATCCAACCGGGCATTTCAATATTGATCTCCTTGATCGGAAAAGCATAAAGCACCTGTGTAAGAATATTTTTTATATCATTTTCCGAAAGCTCAAGGCAATTAACGGGTATTACCGTTGTTTCATACCTTTTGCTAAGCTCAACGCACAGATCTCTCACCGACTGGGACTGAGGATCAACGCTGTTCATCAGAACAACAAAAGGCTTTTTGATCTGTTTAAGCTCATTTATAACTCGCTCTTCACACTCTTCATATTCATCTCTGGGAAGATCGGTTATACTGCCGTCTGTAGTAACCACAAGTCCTATTGTGGAATGTTCGGTTATGACCTTTTGTGTTCCTACCTCCGCAGCCATATTAAAAGGTACTTCCGTATCAAACCAAGGAGTAACAACCATTCGGGGCATTTCATTTTCAAAATAGCCTATAGCACTGGGGATTATATACCCCACGCAGTCAATCATTCTTACATTGAATTTCGCTCCGTCCTCAAGAGATATCTGAACGGCTTCCTCAGGAATAAACTTCGGTTCGGTTGTCATAATGGTTTTACCGCCTGCCGACTGAGGAAGTTCGTCAACCGCACGCTCACGCCTAAAATCGCTTTCAATATTAGGTATAACGAATTTCTCCATAAACTGCTTTATAAAGGTGGACTTTCCCGTTCTGACGGGACCCACAACTCCAATATAGATATCCCCGTCAGTTCGGGTAGCGATATCCGTATAAATATCTTTTTGCATACACATATTCATTCCTTTCCCAAAAGTCAGTTCATCAAAGGTATAAGCAGCATTCCGCATTCGGCGGGCTTATCATCGGTAAGATCGTTTTCTTCAAGAATTGCATTAATAGATGTAGAATACTTCTTTGCAATCTCCCAGATATCCTCATCATCAGTACAATAGCACAGTTTAAGAGCATAGCCCTCCTGCTTTTGCTTAGGCTTATCGGTCAGAACCTTTAAATTGCTGAGCATTGTTTTGGCACACGCCTCATAAAGATGTCCCCCTATCTGCAATTCAGCCTTAGCCTCTACGGTATGGGCGTCAAGAAGATGATAAGAGCAATTCTTTACACAAACGCATGGCTCAACATAGCTGTTTTCTCCCTTACAGCCCTCTGAAAGTGGGATATCATGTTCAAAAGCTGTATCTGTTTCAAGATAAATCGGACACTCGCTTTCATTTTTGCCCATAAGCGAAAACTTCAGATTTCCCGAAACGACAAACTTATTGCCCTCCTCGTCAAAACGGGAGGATATATTATCCGTCTTACACCAAACGTCGTAAATACACTTAATATTTTCATCATTATATGTAATCTGGGTTTCAGAGCTATGATTTGCATTAATTACAACGGGAACGCTGTCAAGGCGACATTCGCTGTTTTCAAGCTCACATTCATAGCAGGTAGAATATGCATCGGTTACAATTTCACAGGTCTCATACTTAAAGGCGGTACAATTCACCGTCATTACAAGTTCACATTCAAGAGATGTCCCATTTTCTCCCTTAGGCATTATATCGCATCCGGCAGGCTCGATATCTACAAAAGCTTCATATGTTTCATCAATGCCGTCAACATCTATAATCTGGCTGAAAGGAAGGGTAAACCTCATAGCTTCAACCGAGTCGGAATTATCGGCGGCTGTACAGGTATAAAGCATTGAAATTTCAGCGTCGCCCTTTGTTACAAGCTTTCCTGCAATTACTTTCAGCTCATGGGGGAAAACTGTACAATCTGCACGTATAACCGCATTAACCGGAGGTTTAGCCTCACCCAGTTCCAGATCCTCGATCATTGTGACCCGTTTAGCAGAAGTAAGTCTCTTGGACGGATATGTTACCAATGATTTTTTAAGCTGAACATTTCCTCCGAAAGCGTCTATAACCACCGGTTGTTTTTTCTCGCCTATAACTTTTATTCGTGCGGAAACCGCTCCTCTTACGTCAAGACGTCTTTGATTTACCACACGGCAGTTTACATAATCGGTTCTCGGAGTAACTTTTACAACAGGATTACTGCACTCACCGTTTAAATCCACCGATTTGGAATAGCTCATTTTTTGTTCAAGGCAATTAACCTTTGAGCTTCCCTCGCTCTGATAAAGCACTCTTATCAGTACCGACAATTCAAATGACAGTTTTTCTCCGTTTATACTGTTAGACAAAATTCTTGGTATAACGCAGCATTTAAGCACTCTGAAAATGTCAGGGTAATAATCGGGCAGAACAAAGTCACGTTCCACCGCCTGTTCGCAGCTGCTATCGAGAACTGTGCGATTTGCCACAAAAGTTTCCCGATTTACTTTAAAATCCATAGTATCCATAAATTAATCCTCCCGAAATAATGTTGTCAAGGCAACGCAGTTTTTGCAAAGTCGGCAGCCGCTAAGTTTACGGTGTTGCCTTTACTTGCTAAGACAGTATATTCGGACAGAAATATAAATATACCAATTCAGGGCACAAAAAAACAGCCCTTAGGCTGTTTAAAAGCATTATTCATTTTTTTCTGTTTGTTTTATATTTAAAAGTAATATTGAAACAACACTAATAAATATTATAATACTTATCCATTGCGATGTTGAAAATATCCAAAAATGTCCCCGGATTGCATCTCCACGCAGGAATTCAAGACAAAATCTTACAACAGAATACAAAAGCAAATACACAAACAATAGCTTTCCTTTGAGTTTATTATGTCTGAGCAAATACCAAACAATCAGAAAAATAGCAAAATTAAATCCTGCCTCCACAAGCTGAACGGGGAATCTTCTTACACCGTTGGCTAATACATCCGGAGAATAATGATAAACAAATCCAATGTCCGATTCGATTCCATAACAACAACCTGACAAAAAGCAACCTATCCTGCCAAAAGTATGGAACAGCGGTATCATACAAGCACCTATATCAAAATAATCCGAGGTCAGGTGACCCACTTTAGAATAAATCCCTGCCGAAATTATCGCCCCGATAAGCCCTCCGTAAAACACAGAACCGCCGAAGACCAGCTGTATCCCCAGCATAAGCTCTTTCCATGAGCTGAAAGAAAAAGTAAATGCCAATCCGAAAAGCTTTATCATCGCATGAAAATTTGTTATACCATACAGGATATGCCCGCCGATTAGAACGCCCACAAATGCCCATAGGATCATAAACAGCATTTTTATTTCATCAAGTCCCCTTTTTTTCGCTGTTTTATAGCTCAAAAAAAGCACAAGAAATGTTGCTGCCAGTGCAATTATCATATATGCCGAAATTTGTTTTCCGAATATTTCAAATATAGGTACCATAATATATTTCCTTTACAAATTAAAGCGGGTTACTAAAGCAACCCGCTTAAATTATAATTCTTTAATATAAAAATCAACGTATTTATTACTCAGCAAGACTTGATGCAAGATCTTCAAGCTCTTTAAGAGTATCAGACAATCCTGAATCTTCAAGTGCCTCATTAGCAGCAGAGCAAGCAAAAGCACAGATTACACCGACCAGTGAGAATACTGTACCGATGATACCAAGAACGAGTCCTGCAACTGCGAGTCCATGACCCGAACCTGTTGCTTTAGATTCTTTCATACCCAAAGCACCAAAAACAATGCCGATAATAGCAAGTGCCAGTGAAATCAAAGGAATAGCAGGATGAGCTGTAAAGAATGAACCTACTACACCAAGCAAGCCACAAACCAGTGCAACAATTGATTTAACATTTGTCTTATTTTCCATAATTCTTTCCTCCTAAAAATTAGTACAGTTTTACTGTATTAATATATTAACATATTTACTAAAAAAATTCAACATTTTTAGCTTCGTCATTTTGCAAGAAATTTTATTTTATTTTTTGTTTAAACATACAAATGACTTTTATCAATAAAAATCTACTAAAACCGGCAGCCGCTAAGTTTACGGTGTTGCCTTTACTTGCTAAGACAGTATATTCGGACAGAAATATAAATATACCAATTCAGGGCATAAAAAAGCCCCCGACCGAAGCCGGGAGCTTAAAACATTTAATTAAAATCCAAGAATAGCCTTAAAGTCATCAGCAATAACATCACGGAGCTTTGAAGCTTCTTCCTGTGTTTCACCGATTGTTGTATAATATGCCTTGATCTTTGGTTCTGTACCCGAAGGACGGATAATTACGCTTGCACCGTCTTCAAGGTTAAATGCAAGAACATCGGACTTAGGCAGGGTAAGAGTTGTCTTTTCGCCTGTTGCAAAGTCAACCTGTTCGGAAGCCATATAATCCGCAAAGGACAGAACCTTTAATCCGCCGATAGTCTTTGGTGTTTCTGTACGGAGCATAGCCATAAGCTCTTTCATTCTTTCCATTCCGCTTGCACCCTCGCACTGGAACGACTGCTGGCTATGGAGGAAATTACCGTACTGTTTATACATATCCTCTCTTGCCTGAAGCAATGAAATGCCTTTGGTTCTATAGAATGCAGCCATTTCACAGATAAGCATTGAACCGACAACTGCGTCCTTATCTCTTACATATGAACCTGCAAGATAGCCATAGCTCTCTTCAAAGCCGAAGATATATCTGTCTTCTTCATGATCCTTCTCCAGGAATCCGATCTGTTCGCCGATAAATTTAAATCCTGTGAGAACTTCTCTCAATTCAACATTATATTCAGCGGCAATCTTTTTACAAATATCTGTTGTAACAATGGTCTTAACTGCTACAGGATTTTTCGGCATTGTACCAAGTGCCGTTCTCTCCTGACAGATATATTTCAGAAGCATTGCACCCACTTCGTTTCCGCTGAACAGAACATAATCGCCGTCAGGTGAAGGAACTGCGATTCCCACACGGTCACAGTCAGGGTCTGTAGCAAGAAGTAAATCGGGTTTTACAGTTTCACAAAGCTCAAGTCCCTTTGCCAGAGCCTCTTTGATTTCAGGGTTCGGGAAAGGACAAGTCGGGAAATTACCGTCGGGGTTTTCCTGCTCCGGAACAACTGTTACTTCCTTGATACCGATTCTTTTAAGAATAGCTCTTACAGGCTTATTTCCCGTACCGTTAAGAGGAGTATAAACAACTTTAAGTCCGCTGTCGGCAACCAGATCTGTATGTATACCCTGTTCCTGAACTTTATCGAGATATGCGTCAAAAACGTCCTGACCGATAAGCTCAATTTTACCGGACTTAACGCCCTCATCAAAGCTCATAAGTTTTGCTCCGTCGAACATAGGAACTGCATTGATCTTTCCGATTACAGTATTTGCAACATCGAGAGTAATCTGACATCCGTCATCTCCGTAAACCTTATAGCCGTTATATTTTGCAGGGTTATGAGAAGCGGTTACAACGATACCTGCGTTACATTTCAAATATCTTACAGCCCATGAAAGCATTGGCGTAGGCATAAGCTCAGGATAAATATAAACCTTAATACCGTTTGCAGCCAGAACGCAAGCAGCTTCCTTAGCAAAAACGTCTGACTTTATTCTTGAGTCGTAAGCAATAGCAACTGAACCGTTTTCAAATGCACCGTTTACATAATCGGCAAGGCCCTGAGTTGCACGTCTGATTGTATAGACATTAAGTCTGTAAGCACCGGCACCGATAACACCTCTCAGACCGCCCGTACCAAATTCAAGGTTACGGTAAAACCTATCCTTAATTGCTTCTTCATCGCCTTCAATGGATTTAAGCTCTGTCTGCAAATCCGGGTCGTCCACTGCCTTTTCGCACCACAGCTTATAAAGTTCCATTTCTGTCATTAAAATCACCTCATATAATATTTTAATTTTTTTACAACGTT
This sequence comes from Oscillospiraceae bacterium, assembly GCA_051882055.1. GTDB lineage: Bacteria > Bacillota > Clostridia > Oscillospirales > Ruminococcaceae > FB2012. Next base: position 8,614 of record JBJERB010000002.1, on the reverse strand, counting down.
TTGATTATGTCATAAAAATTCCGCAAATTCATATTTACATTATAACATATTTAAATAATATTTCAAGGGGAAAAACAGAAATTTTAAGTACATTTAAAATTTATCTGCATACTTTATTTTATATGCCTTCTCTGCATTGATACATCTTCAAAAAAATTAACGATTATAACCAAGTCGCAGCTTGATTAAGCAAGCTTATCAGGCTTGGCTCCGGTTTAAATACTTCCTATCTAAGCTTCTATACTGCACCGCCAAGGAAATATGCTTCTTTTCAATCACTTCGGAATTGTCCATATCCGCCACAGTACGGGATACTTTAAGTATTTTATCATAAGCTCTTGCGGAAAGTCCCATTTTCTCAAAAACATTTTTCAAAAGTTCCCTTGCGTCGTCTGTCATAGGACAAACCTCATTGAGAATATCCGAGGTTATACGGGCGTTACAAGTAATATCCGTACCTTTAAAACGATTATTCTGAATATCTCTTGCTTTCTGCACCCTTTCCCGAATAACTGCCGAGGATTCCTCCTTTTGCGTTGAGGAAAGATTTGCAAACTCCACGGGAGCCACTTCAATATGTAAATCGAATCTATCAAGCATTGGACCCGATACCTTTGATAGATACTGCTGAACCTGTCTTTGACTGCATATACACTTTCTTGTAGGATGACCGTAATACCCGCAGGGACAAGGATTCATTGCCCCAATAAGCATAAAGGAGCATGGATATGTAATACTCCCCGAGGCTCTGGAAATTGTGACCTGTCTGTCCTCCAGAGGCTGACGCAATATTTCAAGGGAAGGTCTGGAAAATTCGGCAAGCTCGTCAAGAAAAAGCAATCCGTTATGTGCAAGTGAAATTTCTCCGGGACGGGGAACTGTTCCGCCGCCTGACAATCCCGCTGTGGAAACGGTATGATGAGGAGAACGAAAAGGTCTTGTGGTCACAAGGGGATTATCCTTGTCAAGCAAGCCTGCTACCGAATATACGTTGGTGGTTTCAATAGATTCCTCAAAAGTCATTTTCGGCAGAATGGACGGCATTCTCTTGGCAAGCATTGATTTTCCCGAACCCGGAGTTCCTATCATCAAAGCATTGTGACCCCCTGCGGCTGCAATTTCCAATGCTTTTTTAGCATTTTGCTGTCCTTTCACATCTGCAAAATCAAGATTTCCATAATATGAAGGCTCATCACTCTGATTATTTTCGGCAGGAGCAATCATGGATTTGTGGGAAAAATGCATAACAAGCTCGTGAAGGGAGCTTACCCCATAAACCGTTATTCCCTCAACAACCGACGCTTCTTTTCCATTTCCCGCAGGCACAAATATTTCTTTATAGCCCATTTTTGCAGCTAAAATTGTCATAGGGAGTACGCCTTTAATTTCTCTTATTTCTCCGCTGAGAGAGACCTCACCGATAAACGCTGAATTTTCAAGCTGTGAATCGGTGCAAAAGCCTTGTATTCTCAAAAGTGCCACGGCTATTGCCAGGTCGTGAACCGAACCGCTTTTCTTCATATCGGCAGGGGCAAGGTTGACAATTATATGCTGTGCAGGGAAATTAATTTTGCTTGAACGCATTGCAGAACGTATCCTTTCCCTGCTTTCTTTTACGGCAGCATCCGCAAGTCCCACTATATCAAAGCCCGGAAGTCCTCTGCTGGCTTCTATCTCGGCATACACCGGAAAAGCATTAAGTCCTGAAAGCCCCATGGTATTTATTTTTGAAAACATAAATTCTCTCTCCCATTAATACTATATTTATGTATAAATTGCAAACATATAAAAATCATTTAAATTATAGCATTTATTCTTAAAAAAATCAATAAAATTATTTGTTTTGTGTTTTTTTGATGTTGCTATTGACTTTACTTTGATAAAGTATTATAATTAGTGTATTAATTTAATTATAATTTATGGAGGTTTTATACAATGGGCAGAGTTTATAATTTTAGTGCAGGTCCTGCAGTTCTTCCTGAAGAAGTACTCAGGGAAGCTGCCGAGGAAATGCTTGATTACAAAGGAACCGGTATGTCGGTAATGGAGATGTCCCACCGTTCCAAGGCTTTTGACAACATTATCAAAGAAGCCGAAAAGGATATTCGTGAGCTTATGAACATTCCCGATAATTACAAGGTTCTGTTTTTACAGGGCGGAGCTTCTCAGCAGTTTGCGGCTGTTCCTATGAATCTTATGAAAAACAAGAAAGCCGCTTACATAATCACAGGTCAGTGGGCTAAAAAGGCTTATCAGGAAGCTCAGAAATACGGCGACGCAGTTGCCGTTGCTTCTTCAGCTGACAAGACTTTCTCTTACATTCCCGACTGTTCGGATCTTGATATCCCCGAAGATGCAGATTATGTATACATTTGTGAAAATAATACTATTTACGGTACAAAATACAAGACTTTACCCAACACCAAAGGCAAAACTCTTGTTGCAGACGTTTCCTCATGCTTCCTTTCAGAGCCTGTGGACGTAACAAAATACGGAGTGATCTACGGAGGAGTTCAGAAGAACATCGGTCCTGCCGGCGTTGTAATTGCTATTATCCGTGAAGACCTTATTACTGACGATGTTCTCCCCGGCACGCCTACAATGCTCAAATGGAAAACACAGGCTGACGCAGATTCGCTTTACAACACACCACCCTGCTATGGAATTTACATTTGCGGAAAAGTATTTAAATGGATAAAGAAAATGGGCGGTCTTGAAGCAATGAAAGCCCATAACGAAAAGAAAGCCAAGATCCTTTATGATTACCTTGACGAAAGCAAGCTTTTCAAAGGTACTGTTGAGCCAAAGGACAGATCACTCATGAACGTACCTTTTGTTACAGGAAACGCTGACCTTGACGCTAAATTTGTTGCCGAGGCTAAAGCTGCCGGATTTGAAAACCTCAAGGGTCACAGAACTGTCGGTGGTATGAGAGCTTCAATTTACAACGCTATGCCTATTGAAGGCGTTGAAAAGCTTGTTGAGTTTATGAAAAATTTTGAAGCGGAAAACGCTTGATTTCATATAAGTGAGAGGGGTAATTACCAATGATAAATATTCAGACATTAAATAAAATCGCTGCCGTGGGTACTGACAAATTCGACAAATCCGTATACTCGGTATCAGATACCTTCGAAGCTCCCGACGCTATAATGGTTCGTTCAGCAAAACTCCATGACATGGAATTTAAAGATAATCTTCTTGCTATTGCCAGAGCAGGTGCAGGTGTAAACAACATTCCTGTTGACAGATGTGCTGAAAACGGCATTGTTGTTTTCAATACTCCGGGAGCAAATTCAAACGCAGTTAAAGAGCTTGCTATATGTGCATTGCTTCTTTCCTCAAGAAAAATTACCGAAGCCGCTGCATGGGCTGCATCTTTGAAAGGCACTCCCGATGCACCGAAAACAGTTGAAGGCGGAAAATCAAAATTTGCCGGACCTGAGATCCTTGGAAAAACATTAGGTGTTATAGGCATGGGTGCTATCGGCGGAAAAATCGCCAACGCAGCAGTTGCTCTCGGAATGAAAGTTATCGGCTATGACCCATATCTTTCTATCAATGCAGCTATTCATCTTGAACCGTCGGTAAGCATTGTTACAGATATCAATGAGATTTACAAGAACAGCGATTACATCACTATTCATGTTCCCTATACTCCGGACACAAAGAACACCATTGACGCTGAACAGATTGCAATGATGAAAGACGGCGTACGTCTTATCAACCTTGCAAGAGGTGAGCTTATCAACTCACAGGCTGTTGTTGATTCTATTAAGGCAGGAAAGGTTGCTAAGTATGTTACCGATTTTGCCGACGATGTTGTTCTTGGAGAAGATAACGTAATTGTACTTCCTCATCTCGGAGCTTCCACAGGAGAATCCGAAGACAACTGTGCAGTTATGGCAGCCGACGAGCTTATGGATTACATAGAAAAAGGTACGATCAGAAATTCAGTGAATTTCCCTAACGCAGAGCTTTCTAAGACAGGCGACGCTCTTGTATGCGTACTTCACAAAAACATTCCGGCACTTATTTCACAGATCACAACAGCTGTATCTGCAAAAGGTGCAAACATTGAAAACCTTGTAAACAAGTCCAAAAAAGACTGGGCATACACAATGCTTGATGTTACAGGCGATATTGACGCCGATGCAATTTCGGCCATTGACGGCGTTGTAAAAGTTCGTGTACTTTAATTTTAAATTATTCACAGCAACGGGGCTGTTCTGATATTTTTCAGGGCAGCCTTATATTTTTATTGAAAAGAGGAATTTATTATGGAACAATTAATTGAAGCGTTAGTATTAATTCTGATGCCAATGTGTCTGACATATTTTATTTACCGAATGATTGATTTATCGGGACGCAAGGCGAAAAAAATATCCGAAAAAATACCCTTTCTTACAAATCACAAATATCTATTCCAAGTAGGAGGCGTATTTGGCTTTGTGGTATTATTCGGAATCATATGTATTTTTGCAAATATACCGAAAGAAGTGTTTTATATTGTATCGGGCGTGGTCGTAGGTCTGGTAAATTCATTTTCGGCGTCATTGATGTACAGCGACAGAAATAATAACAATAAAAAGTAATGCAAAAACGGGGATGCTTAAATCAGTATCCCCGTCTTTTTTATTCATTTTCTGAATTTTTATTCTCTTTGATTTTTTCCTGTGCTTTTAAAATCTGCTGCAGGATGTCATCCAGCAACTGTCTTGTGAAAGGCAATGCATCCCCCTGCGGATTAACAACAAATCCCTCAACATTGGGCATCTGTTCAACAAGATGTGCGACCTGAGGAAAAGGCATGGCGATCTTCTGGAAAGCCTCGTCTGATTGAAATTTTCCCAGTTCATTCTCATCAGTATATACAGGTATATATGTACCCAGCTTTGGATGTTCAACAAGGAGAAACCGTGCCTGAGGACGATTATCAAACTGGACATTATTATTTTCATCAGCAACTATTCTCGTTTCCTTATCCACCACCGCAGGAACAAGGAAAGTACTGCGAATTGCGGCATTTATAACATCGTTCTGAGTATCATGGTTGTAGTTTTTTCTCATTTCAGCCTGAGCCTTTAAAAGCTTAGGATTAGTAACCGGTTTAGTCATATTATCAGAAGCCATATTATTCATCCTCTTCCAGATTTGTTTCTATAATGAATTTAGGACGCTCCTTGGTTTCAAGGTATATCTTACCGATATATTCCCCGATTACACCTATTGCAAGAAGCTGAAGTCCGCCCAAAGCCCATATGGAAATAACTATGGTAGCCCAGCCGGATACTGCTTTTCCAACGCACCATGTAATAAAGAAATAAATAAGCATAATAAGTGAAATCAAGAACACTGCCAAGCCCAGTGTCGTAATAAATCTGATTGGTTTAACCGAAAGAGAAGTTATTCCCTCCATTGCAAAAGCCAGCATTTTTTTAAGAGGATATTTTGACTCCCCTGCCTGTCGCTCCGCTCTCTCATAAGTCACAACATCGCTCTTGTATCCTATCATAGGAACAAGACCTCTGAGGAACAGATTGACCTCCTTGAACTGAGCAAGTCCTTCTACGGCACGTTTACTCATAAGCCTGTAATCAGCATGATTATATGTAATCTCAACGCCCATTTTTGCAAGAATTTTATAATAAGATTGTGCCGTACCTCTCTTGAACGCAGTATCCTTCTGACGTGAAGAACGAACGCCGTAGACTATATCACAGCCCTCTGATCTTTTTTCAAGAAAGCCGTCAATAGCATTAATATCGTCCTGCAAATCTGCGTCCATGGAAATAAGAATATCCGCATAATTTTTTGCAGTCATAAGACCTGCAAGCAAAGCGTTCTGATGTCCCTTATTTCTCGACAGTTTTATTCCTGTAAACAGACCGCTGAAATTATGAAGAGTCTCAATAATCTCCCATGTTCTGTCCTTGGATCCGTCGTCCACAAACATAACTTTACTGTCGGGAGCAACTTTCCCGCTGTCAATAAGATAATTCATCTTTTCAAGCAAAGCCTTTGCGGTGATCGGCAGCATATCCTCCTCGTTATAACAAGGAATGACCAAATACAAAGTTTCCATAATTCTATCCTTTCATATCAATACAAAACAGCCGTCTTGCATTTTCATTTGTCATATCCGCAACAGTCTGCGGAGTTAAACCTTTTATAACAGCGGCACATTCCGCTATTTTTTCAATCATATCACTGGTACAGCGTTTTCCTCTGAACGGCTCCGGTGCCATATAGGGACAATCTGTTTCCAACAGAAGTCTGTCGTTTGGTACAACCTCCAGTGCCTTCTTTGCTTTTTTTGCATTTTTAAAAGTCAGCACACCGGTAAAACCGATATACATACCAAGCTTTATAATTTCCGACGCCGTTTCAGCAGAGCCTGAAAAGCAATGAACAACGCCTTTAGGCTTATATTTTTGCAGAATTTCCATAAAATCCTGTAATGCGTCACGGCAATGCAAAATTACAGGCAAGCTCCTTTTATTTGCCATCTCGATCTGTTCGGACAGCAGTTTTATCTGTCCTTGTCTGTCATAGCCTTCATAATGATAATCCAGACCAATTTCGCCCACTGCACGGATCTGAGGATTTTCATCAAGAAGCCTTTCAAGTATCTCCATATGGTCAGAAGGCAATTCATTCATGCATTCGGGATGAAAACCGGCAGAAGTATAAAAATTCTCATATTTTTTCGACATTTCCACTCCGAACAAAGCAGATTTTTCATCTGTAGACGCATGCATTATACATTCTACGGGAGAATTTTTATCTGTCAGAAGATAATCCAACACCGCATATCTATCATCATCAAAAGCCGCATCGTCATAATGAGAATGCGAATCAAAAATCCTCTTCAAACGGCATATCCTTCCTTTTAATTACTTACTTAAAGTATATCACACTTTACCGATATTGTAAAGCAAAATGCAAGATATTTCAAGATATAATAAGATAAAGCGAGAAAACACGAGATATATTGAATTCTACTTGTTTAGTCATTCAAAACATCACAAGACAGGATTTGAAGTTCATATGAACTTATTATATAATCAAATCATGATAAGAAAAGCTCTTTTGATTTTCAGCTGCTTATCAAATCACAGAAAAAGAAGCAAGAAAGGATTGATAAACAATGATCGACAAGCTACCGGGAACGAACATTGACTTCACAGAGCAGGCTGAAGAAAATGCGTTCTCAATTATCAAACCGATTCTGACTGCAACTGGTGGGATTACTCTTTCCCAGCTTTCAACACTGACAGGGCTGAGGGGATCTACCATACAAAACTGGATAAAGCGTGGCTGGGTTGCCGGCACGGTTGACAAAAAATACTCCGAGCGTCAGGTGGTAAGGATACTGCTGATAAACATACTCAGAGATGTTATGAAGCTTGAAGACATAGCTGCTCTTATGTCTTATATCAACGGAAAAGTCGATGATTTATCGGACGACATTCTCCACGACACGGAGCTGTACAATCTTCTCTGCAAGCTGATCTGTGAAATTGACAGAAAGAAAATCTACACTACTGACAAAGTCGCCGAAGAAATAGACAAACATTTAGACGGCTACAAAGGTGAAGAAAGAAAAAGGCTGAAAAAGGTTTTACTTATAATGGTTCTGGGATATCGTTCATCTTATCTTATGAGAACAATTAAAACAGAATTTCAGTCAATTAACGGAGGAAAATAATATGAACAATTCAAACGTAGTAGACTTCAAACCAAAAAAAGGTACAGGAAAAATAATAGCCATTATTATTGCGGCAATAATTGTAATAATTGCAGTTATTTCATCTCTCGCAATAGTACCGGCAGGTTCAACGGGTGTTATTGTTACATTCGGAAAGGTTTCAGACAAAGCTCTTTCTGAAGGACTTCACATGAAAGTGCCTTTCGCTCAGGAGCTGGTAGTAGTTTCAAACAAGATTCAGGTTTATGAAGCTGACGCAAGTGCCGTATCAAAAGACTTACAGACCGTAAGTTCCAAAATTGCGGTAAACTTCAGAGTAAGAAGCGATTCGTCATCTTCAATCTACAAGAATATAGGTTCCGACTATCAATCGGTAATTCTTATGCCTGCGGTACAGGAATGTATGAAATCAGTCAGTGCAAAATACACCGCCGAACAGCTTATCACAGAACGCAACAAGGTCGGCGAAGAAATCAAAGAACAGCTTGAATCCAAGGTGTCCGATTACGGCATACAGATTGAAAAATTCAACATTGTAAACTTTGATTTCTCTACAGAATTCAACAACGCCATTGAAGCAAAACAGGTGGCTGAGCAGAACCTCCTGAAAACAAAAACCGAGCAGCAGCAGGCTATTGTAATTGCAGAAGCGGAAGCCAAGAAAAAAGTAATTGCCGCAGAAGCAGAAGCAAACGCTATAAAAACAAAAGCTGACGCTCAGGCAAAGGCAAACCAGGAGCTTGCAAAATCCCTGAGCCAGAATCTGATCAACTATCAGGCTATAGAGAAATGGGACGGCGTAATGCCCAAGGTTGCGTCATCTGCAAATCCACTTGTATCACTGGATTTAAACGACAGCAAAACGGATAAAACCGAACAATAACAATTACATAGAAACGGCGG
>JBJERB010000001.1:0-5401 GCA_051882055.1 Oscillospiraceae bacterium | reverse complement strand
CCGTTTTAACAGAACAAAAAGAGAAAGCACAAGAGAAAGGAAACCTTCTTTACAAGGAGGGGGATTAATATGAACGAAAAAATTGTTGTAAAGAAAAATAATATAATTATACCCTGCGTACCTACCAGGGATCTGGTTGTTTATCCTAATATGGTCATGCATTTTGACGTTGGCAGGGAAACTTCCATAAAAAGCATAAAAAATGCTTTGGGAGATACAGGACTTGTTTATCTTGTTGCACAAAAGGATCCGGCAACGGAAAAGCCTATGGCGTCCGATTTGTTTAAGATTGGTACGGTGGCAAAGGTTCAGCAGATTGTCAAGGGTACAAACGGTATATACAGATGTCTTGTAGAAGGTCTCAGAAAAGCAAGACTGGTAGATTTTTATGCTCACAGCGACGCATATGAAGCTGAGGTCAAATACATTCCCAACTATTCAAGGGAAAAGCTGGACGAAACAGAAGTCACTGCTGTTATGCGGGAGCTGAAAGGAATGTTCAGCGAGTATGCAAGAATCGTTCCACGTATGCCTAAGGAGCTTTATGCTCAGGTAATTGAGGCAAAGGATTCAAAGAGCTTATTTGAAGCTATTGCTTTTAATATAGTTCTTCCCTTCAATGACAAGCAAACGCTGCTGGAAGTGGGTGCTCCCGGCGAAAAGCTGGTAACGCTTATGTCCATACTTTCCAGGGAAATTGAGGTAATTTCTTTAGAACAGCAGATTCACGAGCAGGTACATGCTCAGATTGAGGACAATCAGCGTGAGTTTTATATCAGGGAACAGATCAAGGCTTTACAGAACGAGATCGGTGAATCCGGCGAGGGTTCGGACGAGGCTGAAATACAGGACTATTATGACAAAATAGAGAAGCTGGGAGCAGATAAGGAAGTAACCGAAAAGCTTAACGGTGAAGTAAAAAGGCTGTCAAGAATGGCTCTTAACTCACAGGAAGCGGTAGTTATCAGAAATTATCTGGATACATGTTTATCTCTTCCCTGGAATGTATATACTAAAGATACGACCGACATAAAAAAAGCTGCAAAAATCCTTGATAAGGATCATTACGGCTTGAAAAAGGTAAAGGAAAGAATTCTTGAAAATCTGGCAGTAAGGTGCCTTGCTCCTGAAATAAAGGGACAGATTATATGCCTTGTGGGACCTCCCGGAGTAGGAAAGACTTCAGTAGGCAAATCCATTGCAAGAGCGTTGAACAGGAACTATGTAAGAGTATCTTTGGGCGGAATAAGGGACGAAAGCGACATAAGAGGTCACAGAAAAACCTATGTGGGAGCAATGGAAGGTAGAATTATCAATGCCTTAAAACGTGCAGGAAGCAAAAATCCGGTTATTCTTCTTGATGAAATAGACAAGATGAGCAATGATTTCAGAGGAGATCCATCTTCCGCTATGCTGGAAGTTCTGGATTCGGAGCAGAACGTTGCCTTCCGTGACCATTACATAGAGCTGCCTTTTGATTTGAGCGATGTGCTTTTCATTACTACGGCAAACACTCTTGATACTATCCAGCCTCCGCTTTTAGACAGAATGGAAGTGATCGAGCTTTCCAGCTATACAAGGGAAGAAAAATTCAATATTGCAAAGCTGCATCTTATCCCCAAGCAGATAAAGAAAAACGGATTAAAAGGCACTCAGATGAGGATAACCGATGACGGGATTTATGATCTTATTGACAGCTACACTCGTGAAGCGGGAGTGAGAAAGCTTGAAAGAGCCATTGGCTCCCTTTGCAGAAAGGCTGCAAAGGAGATCGTTGAAAACGGAGTAAAACGTGTTGTTTTTAAGGAAAGCAATATTTCAAAATACTTAGGTCATAAAAAATATCTTCCTGACATGGCGGCAAAAGAGGACAGCGTCGGCTCGGTAAACGGGCTTGCATGGACATCTGTCGGCGGAGTGCTTATGCCTCTTGAAGTTCTGGTGCTTGACGGAAAGGGAAAAATCGAGCTTACCGGATCTTTAGGTGACGTTATGAAAGAATCCGCAAAAATAGCGGTGAGCTATTGCAGAAGCATTGCTGAAAAATACGGCATTGAGGCTGATTTTTACGAGAAAAAGGATCTGCACATTCACGCTCCCGAAGGAGCAGTACCTAAGGACGGCCCTTCGGCGGGAGTTACTATGGTGACGGCTTTGGTTTCGGCACTAAGCGGTATACCTGTTCGTGCTGACGTGGCAATGACAGGAGAAATAACCCTGAGCGGAAAGGTTTTGCCTATCGGAGGACTTCGTGAAAAAACCATGGCTGCATATAAATCGGGTATAAAAACGGTAATCGTCCCCAAAGACAACATGGGTGATCTTGACGAGATCGACGACACGGTTAAAATGAATCTGGAATTTGTTTTCGCTGAGAAAATACAGGACGTTCTTGATGTGGCATTGACCGAAAAAGGGATAGAAAACGAAATCCCATATGAATTGATGTCCAAAAAAGCGGACAGAACAGGCAGGGCAAAGGCTACCGTTTAACAGGAGTGAACAAAAATGAATTTTAACAAGGCAGAGTTTTATACGTCTTTCGGCAGACTTTCTCAGATGCCGCCCTCTGACAGGATTGAAATTGCCTTTTCAGGAAGATCCAATGTGGGAAAATCTTCTCTCATAAATAAGATTTTCAATCGCAAAGCACTTGCAAAGGTAAGCTCTATGCCGGGAAAAACGGTTACGATCAATTTCTTCAGACTTGAGAATATTTACATTGTAGATCTGCCGGGATACGGTTATGCCAAGGTTTCAAAAGGGGAGAAAAATCGCTGGAGCGATTTGATCGGCGGATATCTGGCTGACCCGGAAAGAGACCTTGAGCTGGTATTTCAGCTGATTGACATGAGGCATGCTCCTACAAAAGATGATTTGCAGATGATAAATTTCCTTGTGGAAAACGAGATGCCTTTTGTGATTGTTTTTACCAAGGCGGACAAGCTCAAGCCAACTGCAAGAGCAGAGAGACGAAAGGCTTTTGAAACTGAAATCCCCTATTTTGATCAGATCAAATCGGTGGAATTTTCGGCTTTGACCGGCGAAGGTGTGGAAGAAATAAGAGGGATTATCGAAGAAATTGCTCAGTACGCTGAAATTTACGATCCGGAACAATCAAAGCCCGATGGGGAAAAAGCAGACGCTTATAACACTAACGAGTCTGACGACGGCTTTTCGGGATTTTTAACTCCCGGAAGGAAAAAATAAAATAAATTTCTATAAAAAGCTCTTTACTTTTATAATGTAATGTGTTAAACTGTAATTATGATAATTTAACGCTTTACAATATGACAGGTAAAGGAGCTTTTTGCTATGAAAGAAAAAATGGAAATAAAGAATTTAGATGATTTATTTGAGGCAGTGCTTTGTTTAAAAGACATAGATGAATGTAGGCTTTTCTTTAAGGACTTATGCACGGTTCCTGAGCTTAAGGCACTTTCTCAGAGATTTCAGGTTGCGAAACTGCTGACTGAAAATCATGTTTACAGCGATATTGTTGGGGAGACGGGAGCTTCAACGGCAACGATAAGCCGTGTAAACCGTTCCCTTGCCTATGACGGAAACGGCGGATACAACATTGTTTTTGACAGGCTCAAGGACAAAAAATAATGTGCGGTTACAACAAATTTGCATGGTTTTATGACCGTCTTACGGAGAACGTGGATTATAATCTTATCGGCAGACGGATAGATGAACTGGTGAAAAGATACGGCGGAAGAAAAGATATTCTGCTGGAGCTTGGGTGCGGAAGCGGTTCAGTCTGCGAAGTGATGTGCGGGCTGGGATATGACGTTATCGGCGTTGACACTTCTCAGGAAATGCTTAATCAGGCTTTAGACAAAAAATACGAGAGCAAAAGCAACATTCAGTACCTTTGTCAGGATATGAGAGAGCTTGATATGTACGGTACGATTGATGTTACGATTTCGGTGCTTGACAGTATCAATCATCTTCCCGACGCTGAATCGGTAAAGAAAACTTTTGAAAGAGTCTCTCTTTTTGCTTATCCGGACGGTCTGTTTATTTTTGATGTGAACACAAGATATAAACACAAAGAAATTCTCGGAAACAACTCATATATTTATGATCTGGACGGTTTATTCTGTGCATGGCAGAACGAATATGATGAGCGGGACGGTTCGGTGGAAATTAACCTTGATTTCTTTGAAGAGGATGAAAAAGGGATTTATCGGAGATATCAGGAGGAATTCCGTGAAATAGCTTTGGAAGAAAAAGAGATTGACCGAATGCTTCTGGATTGCGGATTTGAAATTTTGGGAAAATTCGACGGATATACGGACAAAGCAGTTTCGGAAGAAACCCAGCGGATTGTTTATGTGGCAAAGAAAAAGTTTTAAAGAGGTAGAATGAAATGGGACGTATTGTCAGAACTATAAGCAAAGACGCTTCCGTAGTATGCAGTGCTATCGACGGAAGAGATATTGTTGCGGAAATTGAACGTATACACAAGACTTCGGCGGTTTGCACGGCTGCTTTAGGCAGGCTTGCATTGGGAGCATCATTACTCGGATTCGGGCTTAAAGGAGAGAATGATTCTCTCACTCTGAGAATGAACGGAGGCGGTCCGGCAGGTTCGCTTATTGCCGTATCGGACAGCTATGGCAATGTAAAAGCATATATTCAGAATCCCGTAGTGGAAATTCCGTTAAACAGCATGGGAAAGCTGGACGTCAGAGGAGCGGTAGGCTGTGACGGAACGCTAAGCGTTATCAAGGACATGGGACTTAAAGAGCCGTATTCGGGTCAGGTTCCGATTGTTTCGGGTGAAATTGCAGAGGATATTACAAATTATCTTGCTACAAGCGAACAGACTCCCAGCGTATGTGCTTTGGGAGTGCTTATCAATCCCGATCTGACATGTGCTGAGGCGGGCGGCTTTTTAATTCAGTTATTGCCTTTTGCACCTGATGAAGCCATTGATGTTATTGAAAATAATATTAAAGGTATGCAGTCGGTTACGCAGCTGCTTTCAGGGGGAATGTCTGCCGAGGAGATTGCTATGAAAGCTCTTGAGGGACTTGAACCAAATGTTCTCGATGATTTTGAAGTGAAATATCGCTGTGACTGTTCAAAGGAAAGAGTAGAGAAAGCTTTGATTTCTTTGGGAAAAGACCAGCTTGAAGATCTTGCAAAAGAAGATACAACCGAGGTAAAATGCCATTTCTGTGACAAGGCTTATAATTTCTCATCGGATGATATCAAAGGACTTTTAAACAGATAGCAGCCAATTTCCTTAAAAGCCAAAATTTTTTTCTGAAAATTGCTTGACAAATAAAACTGTATAGTGTATAATAAATATCGTCCCTTTGAAAGGGACTGAATTTGGGAGCATAGCTCAGCTGGGAGAGCATCTGCCTTACAAGCAGAGGGTCACAGG